>DPRC01000108.1:2225-3704 GCA_003537695.1 Polaribacter sp. | reverse complement strand
GTTCAAAATTTGAATCATTTGAGCAAGAGGTTAAAATAAATATGGAAATAAATAGGTGTAAATAAGATTTCATTGAATGTTTTTTTATTTTAATGCGAAGATACTTTGATTATTTTAATAAACCTTTTCTCCATTTAAATAAGTTGCAATAGCAGTTGTTTTAGGAATATTTGCAGGTTTAACAGTCATTATATCTTGATTTAAAATCACAAAGTCTGCGAACTTACCAACCTCAATAGAGCCTTTTTCAGTTTCTTCAAAATTTGAATATGCCGCCCAAATGGTCATCCCTTTTAATGTTTCCGCTCTCGTCAAGACATTTTCCATTTGAAAACCATTTTCTGGATAGTTGTCGAGATCCTTTCGAACAGCAGCGGCGTAAAATGTTAAAAACGGATTTACCTGTTCCACAGGAAAATCTGTTCCCAAAGCAATTTTACCATATGTATTTAATAAATCTTTAAAGGCATATGCACCTTTCATTCTTTCTGCTCCAACTCTCTCTCCTGCCCAATACATATCTGAAGTGGCATGTGTTGGTTGGATAGAAGGAAGAATATTATCAAAATGATCAAAATCTTCTTTAGAAATTATCTGTGCATGTTCAATTCTCCAACGTCTATTGTTGGTGTTTTTTAAAACTTCTTTATAGGTTTTCAGCATCCATGTATTGGCAGAATCTCCAATGGCATGGGTATTCATTTGGTAGTCCGAAGCGGCAATTTGTTTTGCAATTTCTCGATACCTTTCTGGAGTATAAAGTAAGGCTCCAAAATGATTTTTTCTATCTGAATAAGAGCTGCGCATTGCGGCACCTCTAGAACCTAAGGCGCCATCTCCATAGATTTTAAAAGAACGCACATTCAAGCGGTCTGTTTTACTTTTTCCTTTATTAATATAATAATCTATTTGCGACTGTTTGTCTCCTGAAACCATCGCATATATGCGCATTTTTAAATTTCCAACCCGCTGTAAACTGTCAATTAGTTCAATGGTTTTTCTATCCAATCCAGCATCATCTACAGTTGTTAATCCATATGAAAAGGCTATTTTTTGTGCATCTAATAAACCTTGAATTGCTTGCTTTTGTGTGGTTGTTGGAAATTTGATAAAGTCCATAGCAGCGTCAATTAAAACGCCGGTCATTTTACCATTTTTCAGAAGGATTTCTCCACCCGAAACTTTAGTTTTTTTTGTGATTCCAGCCAAATCAATTGCTGCTTGATTTACTAATAAAGCATGCCCGTCAACCCTACTTACAGCGACCGGTATTGTTGGAAATAAAGCATCTAATTTTTCTTTTGTTGGAAACTCTTTGAGCTCCCAATCATTTTGATCCCAGCCTCGCCCTGTCACAAAAGAGGTGTTTTTAGCTTTTTGAAAGTCGACTAGTTTTTGTAAAACTTCCTCATAACTTTTAGTGCCTTCTAAAGAAATTTTCTGTTGTTGCAATCCCATCCTATAAAAGTGACAATGTGC
>DPRC01000108.1:1503-1830 GCA_003537695.1 Polaribacter sp. | reverse complement strand
CTCCCCGTTATTTCCAAGTTGTTTCCAACAGCTACAAAAACACCATTTTTTATGGCAAAAGCTGCTGCTTTATCAAAAGTTGCATTTACAGTGTAGGTATTTGAATTGATAACAATTACATCTACTTTTTCCTTACTGCACGAAAATAGGGAAAGCAGGACTACTAATAATAAAAGTATTTTTTTCATTGTTTTTTGCTGCTTTAATTTATGAGTTTTTATAGATAATATATGCGCAGTACATCAGTAAAAATTGTAGTGGAATTCTAATAAAAGCAATTTTTTTAGAACCAATTGCTGGTCTATTTTTAGTGGCATCCCAAATGTG
>DPRC01000108.1:0-1109 GCA_003537695.1 Polaribacter sp. | reverse complement strand
GTGTGAAAAATAAGCCCAATCCTAAAACGAACTCTATACTGCCAAATATATAATTGATGGTTAACTTTGGAAGAAAATCCGGTATAAAATGTTTAAAAAATTGAGGTTTTATAAAGTGCATGATGCCTGCAAAACAAAAGAAAGCACCAAATATAATTCTTAAAACAAGGGGTGTTAGTTCCATTTATTTAGGGCTTTAGCAACGTATTATTATATAGATATTTGTCCATTAAATAAACAAGACTAGCTATGGAAGCACTGCCCAATGCTAACTCACGTTTATTTACTTTATCAAAAGTATCTCTGCTGGTGTGGTGGTAGTCGAAATATCGCTGACTGTCTGGTCTGTAACCAACCAAGGTTACATTTTCCCCCTGCAATGGAGCAATGTCGGCACCCGAGCCACCAGCATCTAAATCGTGCAAGCCATAGGGACCGAGTAGTTTTTTCCAACTTTGGAGTAGTTTTGTATTCGCGGTATTTGCTTGAATAGAAAAACCGCGAGGGGTATGACCTCCTGCATCCGACTCTATGCCTCCAATGTGATTTTCGTTATTTGTTTTCGCAAGTGCAGCATATTTTTTTGCACCCCTTGTACCGTTTTCCTCATTCATAAAAAACACAATACGAATGGTGTTTTTTGGGCGAATTTTATTTTTTTTGAATAGATAAGCAACTTCTAAGGATTGCACGATTCCTGTTCCGTCGTCATGAGCACCTTCTCCGAGGTCCCAAGAGTCTAAATGACCACCAACAACAAATATATTTTCAGGAGTCTCTGTTCCTGTAATTTCTCCTACGACGTTATAAGAAGGGGCGTCGGGAAGTGTTTGGCAACTTTGTTTAAAGAAAAATTTTAAATTCGGATTTTTCTTTAAATCGGTACTCAGTGCATTTGCTGCTTTGCTACTTATGGCCGCAGCAGGAATGTATTGTGCTCGGGGTAAATCATTGTAGGTCATGGTTCCGGTATGTGGAAAATCATCAATTGAATTAGTCATCGACCTTACAATTACCCCTTTTGCACCAAATTTCCCACAGATTGCAGCTCCTTGAACGCGTTGATCAACACAGCCGCCATATGCGCTAAAGGTATTTAGTAAGGTATC
>DPRC01000101.1:1169-3575 GCA_003537695.1 Polaribacter sp. | reverse complement strand
TTACCAGGGATTTTAAAAACCATGCTTGTCAAAGAAGGCCAGCAAGTTGTTAAAGGGCAGGTTTTAGCAACTATTGAAGATGGTGGTATGTCTGCACAACTAATGCAACTCACGGCAAATGCACAATTGGCAAAAACTACCTATGCACGCCAGAAAAGATTGTGGGATCAAAAAATAGGATCAGAAATGCAATTCTTGCAAGCGCAAACAGCCTATGCAACTCAAAAGAGTGCTGTAAACCAATTGAAAAGTCAATTAGAAAAAGCAACGCTTATCGCACCCTTTTCTGGGATTATTGATGCTGTTTTTCAAGAAAAAGGAACCGTGGTTGTCCCAGGACAAGGGGTTCCTGTTTTTAGAATTGTAAATCTTTCTAAAATGTATATTGAAACAGAGGTTCCAGAAACCTTTCTTGTAAGCATCACTAAAAACAAAGCAGTACAGGTTAATTTTCCAATATTAGGCACCAGCTTACAGTCTAAAATAAGGCAAGTAGGGAACTATATAAACCCAAACAATCGCTCTTTTAAAATAGAGATTGACGTCCCAAACCTTAACGGGAATATCAAGCCAAATTTAACGGCAAGGTTAAAAATAAACGATTATACCAATACCAATGCGATCTTAATACCGCAAAGTATTATCTCAGAAAATGCCAAAGGAGAACAATTTGTATACATCCTTAAAAACAAGAAAAAGAACAACGAAGCTACTGCAGAAAGGTTGGTTATCGCAACGGGAAAAACACAGGGAGATTTTATCGAAATAACAGCTCATCTTGCTCCAGGTGCTGAAATTATTATGGAAGGCGCAAGGAGTGTTAATAATGGTCAGGTAGTAAGAGTGATCAATAACTAGGAGAACAATGATGAAAACAAACAAACAAGTAGACAAAGAATTTAAACTTTCTTCTTGGGCAATAAATAATAAAACAACCATCTATGCATTGATGGCCGTCATTCTTTTTTTAGGAGTTTCTGCTTATTTTTCAATGCCGAGAGAGAATTTCCCAGAAATAAATGAAACTAAAATTTATATCAGTTCTGTATATCCGGGAAATACCGCTGAAGACATTGAAAAATTAATAACAAACCCCTTAGAAGACAAATTAAAATCGGTAAGTAATGTGGTAGAGATCACCTCTACTTCTCAAGAAGATTACTCTATAATTACGGTGGAGTTTGACGAAAGTATTTCCGTTGACAAAGCCAAGCAGCAGGTAAAAGACGAAATAGATCAAGAAACAGCAGGGGAGGATTGGCCTACATTTAACGGTGCCAAAGTAACTCCAAATGTTTTTGAGTTAAGCATGTCCGAGGAGGTGCCCATTCTAAATATTAATATCTCTGGAAACTACCCCGTCTCTAAATTAAAGGAGTACGGAGAGTACCTGCAAGATGAAATCGAGGATCTTACAGAAATTAAGAAAGTTGCCATTCGTGGTGCACAAGATAAAGAAGTAGAAGTAGCAGTAGATATTTATAAGATGATGGCCGCTAAGGTTAGTTTTGATGATATTACAAATGCCATAAATCGTGGAAATATCACCATGTCTGCAGGTAATTTTATTACCAGTCAGCAAAGAAGAACCGTGCGTATTATTGGTGAAATTGACAGTCCTTCAGACTTAGGGAACTTTGTAATCAAGGCAGAAAAAGGAAACCCTATCTACTTGAAAGATGTTGCAAAAATAGCCTTTAAAGATAAAGATAAAACCACCTATGCAAGAGAAAATGGTGCTGCCGTTGTCATGCTGGATGTTAAGAAAAGAGCAGGGCAAAACATGGTCACTGCCGCAGACAAAATTGGAAATATCGTAGAGAATGCCAAAGCAACTTTCTTTCCAAAAGATTTAAATGTTACCATTACCAATGATCAATCGCCAAAAACAATTGGCCAAGTTGATGACCTTGTAAACAACATTATTTTTGGTGTTATTTTAGTGGTCATTGTCTTGATGTTTTTCCTTGGGTTTAAAAACGCCCTATTTGTAGGTTTTGCAATACCCATGTCGATGTTCATGTCATTGATGATATTGGGCGCTCTTGGATACACGTTAAATACCATGGTCCTTTTTGGGCTTATCATGGGACTTGGAATGCTGGTAGACAACGGAATTGTAGTGGTAGAAAACGTCTATCGTTTAATGGATGAAGAAGGAATGACCCGCACGGAAGCCGCTAAAAAAGGAATTGGAGAAATTGCTTTTCCAATTATCATTTCAACAGCAACTACCGTTGCCGCATTTATTCCTTTGGGTCTTTGGCCTGGAATTATGGGGCAATTTATGGTGATACTTCCAATTACCTTGTCCATTGTTTTAGGTTCGTCTCTATTCGTTGCCATTTTCTTTAACTCGGTATTGGTTTCTCAATTTATGAAAACCGAAGACAAAGACATGCCTTT
>DPRC01000101.1:0-745 GCA_003537695.1 Polaribacter sp. | reverse complement strand
TAATTGTATTCACAGCAATCATGTTATGGGTCTATCGATTTGTATTAAGAAAAGCCGCCAACTACTTCCAAAAAAATACGCTGGTTTCTGTAGAAAACTGGTATGAGCGCCAATTAAAAAAAGCACTTACTACCTGGAGACCTTACGTACTAGTTGTTGGAACTTTTGCACTCCTTTTTATAGCTTTTGCTGGTTTTGGCTGGTCTTTAGGTGAACAAAGAACCAAAGTTGAATTTTTCCCAGATAATAAACCAAATCAGATTATTGTCTATATCGAATATCCTGAGGGAACGGATATTGAAAAAACAAATCAAATCACCAAAGAGATTGAACAAAAAGTATCGGGGGTTTTAAATCAAGACAGCTATATAGAAAACGGTCACAACTTTATGGTAGAAAGTACCGTTTCTCAGGTTGGTGAAGGTGCAGGAAATCCAGAAACCGACGGTGGCTCCTCTGCAGAAATGCCACACAGAGGAAAAATTACAGCCTCTATGCGGGAATACAAATACAGAAGAGGCCAAGACAGTGAGGTGCTTAGACAAAAAGTACAAGCAGCTTTGGTTGGAATTTATCCCGGTGTATTAATTTCAGTAGAAAAAGATGCCAATGGACCGCCAACAGGTGCACCCATTAATATTGAATTAAATGGTGAAAATTATGAAGAATTAATTTTTACTGCAGAAAGAATGCGGGATTATTTGAATACCCAAAGTATTTCTGGTGTGGATGAGTTAAAAATTGA
>DPRC01000056.1:11323-13499 GCA_003537695.1 Polaribacter sp. | reverse complement strand
AAAACCGTAGATCCTTGGGCGGGAAGTCATGAAGTTGAAGCACGTACAGAAAATATTGCACACAAAGCTTGGGAATTGATGCAAGAAGTAGCAGCCTTGGGCGGAATGACAGCCGCCATTGAAAAGGGCATTCCAAAAATGAGAATTGAGGAGGCAGCTGCTAAAAAACAAGCAAAAATTGACAGTGGCCAAGACGTAATTGTTGGTGTTAATAAATACGAACTGGACCAAGAAGATCCTTTACATATTTTAGAAGTTGATAATGAAGCCGTGCGTACCTCTCAAATTGAAAGACTTACCGCATTGAAAGCGCAGCGCAATAAAAAAGACGTTGAAAGTTCACTAAGCGCATTGACCGCTGCTGCAACTTCGGGAAAAGAGAACTTGCTAGCACTTGCAGTAAGTGCCGCTAGAAATAGAGCTACCTTAGGAGAAATTTCGGATGCTTTAGAACTTGTCTTTGGAAGACACAAAGCAGTCCACCAAACCATATCAGGCGTGTACAGTAAAGAAATAAAAGAAGACCCCTTATTTAAAAAGGCAAAAGAAATGGCAAATACTTTTGCAGAGTTAGAAGGAAGGCGTCCAAGAATTATGATTGCTAAATTAGGACAAGATGGACATGATCGGGGAGCCAAAGTAGTTGCCACAGGTTATGCGGACTTAGGCTTTGACGTTGATATTGGTCCACTTTTTCAAACCCCAAAAGAAGCAACTAAACAAGCGGTAGAAAATGATGCCCATATTTTAGGAATCTCCTCTTTGGCTGCCGGTCACAAAACACTCGTCCCTCAAGTAATCGCAGAATTAAAAGCACACCAGCGAGAAGATATCATGGTGATTGTTGGTGGCGTAATTCCAGCCCAAGACTATCAATTTTTATTTGATGCCGGTGCTGTTGGAATATTTGGCCCAGGCACTAAAATAGCGCAGGCTGCCATAGACATGCTTCGCATCTTAATTGACAGTGTCCCGGAATAAGTACCTCAAAAATCTAAAAATAAAAGAGGGCTTTTTATGAAAACTTTAATACATAAAAATACCAGTTTCTAGAAGACCATTTGTGCTTTTATGCGTAAATTTGCAACTCGTTTAAAAAGCAATTCAAAAGAATGAAAAAATTTTTTAATTTTCTATATTCTACTCGTTTAACAGCCGTTCTATTTATCGTATATGCAGCCGCAATGGGCATTGCTACTTTTATAGAAAATGATTATGGTACTCAGACTTCCAAAGCACTTGTTTACAATGCTTGGTGGTTTGAAGCAATCATGGGTTTCTTCATTATTAATTTCTTTGGAAATATCTTTAGATATCGCTTACTTCGAAAAGAAAAATGGCCTGTTTTAATGTTCCATGCCTCCTTTCTATTAATTTTAGTGGGTGCTGGAATCACACGTTATGTTGGTTACGAAGGAATTATGATTATTGAAGAAGGGGAAACCACCAGCGAGTTTTTAACCGAAACTACGTATTTAAACGCAGTTGTGGATGACGGAAATGCTCAAAAACCAGAAATCAATAGCCCGATCATGCTGTCTGCTTGGGGAAGTAATTCTTGGTCGCACTCAGATAGCTTTAAAACAAAAGAAAAAAATATTGACTTTACATTTGAATTGGTTTCTTATGTTCCATGGGCAGAAAGAAAGTTAATTGAAGATGAAAATGGTATTGACCATCTGTTCTTTGTGGAATCTTCAGACGGAACACGCCATGAGCATTGGATAGAAAAAGGGACCATCCAAAATATTCATGGAATTTTAGTAGGTTTTGATGCCGAAGAAAATAATGCCTCGATTCACTTCTCAGAAAAGAGTGGTGTTTTACAGATGCGCTCAAAAGAGAGTGGAGACTGGTTCCGAATGGCCGATCAAGAAAAAGGAAAAATTGTGAAAGACTCTTTGAAAGACTTTCAGTACTTGACACTTCACAATATTGGAGAAATGCAATTTGTAATTCCTAGACCTTCAGAAAAAGGAATTATGACCACCATTAGTGGCCCCAAAGACGATAAAGTACAAGACGTGATTATCTTAGACATCATCACAGACACTGGAAAAGAGCGTGTAGAATTAACTGGAGGGAAGTTTAATACTGATGGATCGAAAGAAGTACAAGTTGGCGATTTAAATTTTCGCTTGTTGTATGGAGCAAAAACGCTAGAAACACCTTTTAG
>DPRC01000056.1:10299-10937 GCA_003537695.1 Polaribacter sp. | reverse complement strand
GCTGCCTATGCCAGTGAAGTGACGGTAATCGATCCTTTAGAAACCTTTGACTATAAAATTTATATGAATCATATTTTAGACCATAAAGGCTATAAATTTTTCCAAGCGAGTTACGACTTGTCGGACGGAAAAGAAGAAACTCATCTTTCTGTAAACCATGATTTCCTAGGAACTTTTGTGACGTATTTAGGCTACTCTTTGTTGTATATCGGTATGATTACCATTCTATTTGCAAAACATACCCGTTTTGACGTTTTAAAGAAGAGCTTGCTAAAGATCAAGAAAAAGAAATTGACCATGTCTGTCATTGCCGCTTTATTTCTATCCTCCTTTACCTTTGCGCAAGAAGACAACAACCACCAAAACAAGAAAATCACCAACTACCAGATAGATTCTATTTTGAAGGCCAACATGGTGGATGTAAAACATGCAGAAAACTTCAATAAATTAGTAATTCAAGATGCAGGTGGGCGCATGAAGCCAGCACATACATTTGCCTCTGAATTGGTTCGGAAAGTAAGTAAAACCGAGCAATTTAAAAAGATGGGACCCAGTCAGGTTTTACTATCTATTATAGAAAATCCGCGACTCTGGTTTGAAGTTCCTATCATCTATTTAGAAGAAAAAAACACAGAAAT
>DPRC01000056.1:8329-9907 GCA_003537695.1 Polaribacter sp. | reverse complement strand
ATAACGCCAAGAGGAGCTTATAAAATCAAAGAAAAAGTTGCAGAAGCACAGAAGAAAAAAGTGCAAAACAAATTTGAAAAAGACATCATTAAAATTGACAAGAGAGTCGGATTATTATACAGTGCCATTGGCGGAGGAATCTTAAAAATCTACCCCGTTCCCGGTGACGAAAATAATACCTGGGTGTCTCAACCAGAAACCTCTACTGCCAATTTCAAAGGAACAGACTCTGTTTTTGTGCGTCAATCTTTGCCGGTATATATTCAATTTCTGCAGAAGGCGAAGAAAACGAATGATTATGCCGAAGCAAATAAAATTTTAGAGGGTATCAAAACATTTCAACGGAAATTTGGAGCGGCAGTAATTCCTACAGAAAAAACCATTGACTTAGAGATTTCATACAATAAGATACAACCGTTTCAACAACTTGCTAAGTATTATGGATTTGCGAGTTTATTTCTAATTATTTTTGTGATCTGGCAAATTTTCAATTCTAAAAAATGGATCAATACTACCGTAAAGGTATTGACATATATTGTCCTTGGACTTTTTGTTTTCCATACCTTAGGATTAGTTTCGCGCTGGTACATTAGTGGCAATGCTCCTTGGAGTAATGCCTATGAATCTATTATATATGTTGCTTGGGCTACCATGTTATTTGGAATTTTCTTTGGAAGAAAATCTGCACTAACACTTACTGCAACTACATTTCTAACAGCAATCATCTTGACTTTTGCACATCAAAACTGGCTAGACCCAGCCATTGCCAATCTGCAGCCTGTTTTAAACTCTTGGTGGCTTCTAGTCCATGTTTCTATTATTGTTGCCAGTTACGGGCCTTTTTCTCTCGGAATGATTTTAGGGATTTTCGCACTTTTCTTAATGGCATTTACCAATGCTAAGAATAAAGACAAAATGGATCTGAACATTAAAGAAATTACCGTGATTAATGAAATGGCGGTGACTATTGGATTGATTATGCTTACTATTGGAAACTTCTTAGGAGGTATGTGGGCCAATGAAAGTTGGGGACGTTATTGGGGATGGGATCCAAAAGAAACTTGGGCACTTATTTCTATTATGGTCTATGCCTTTGTGTTGCACATGCGTTTGATTCCAGGATTGCGAGGACGCTATACCTTTAATCTGTGGTCTATCCTTGCCTTTGCCTCTATTATGATGACCTATTTCGGGGTAAACTTTTACCTCTCTGGACTGCATTCTTATGCTAGTGGAGATCGCGTGATTACTCCTACTTCTGTATATTACTCCATAGGTTTTATAACAATTTTAGGAACGGTAGCCTTTATTAAATATAAAAAATATTATAAAAATTAATTTTAAAGAGAAGTACTGCAGTATTTTCAGAAGAAAATGTATTTTTGTCCCAAGAAATAAATCAATACTTCTCCGATAAACACGAGAGCACAAAAGAAAACAACCTATGTTTCACAAAAATATAAAATTAATTTTAGCTGGTTTAATTGCTGTTTGGGCAGTCTATGAATTCAGCCAAGTACATATTATGAATGGAATTTCTATCCTACTACTAGCAGGACTTTTTGTTTTATTCTATTT
>DPRC01000056.1:0-7945 GCA_003537695.1 Polaribacter sp. | reverse complement strand
ACTAAAAAATGGTTGGACTATATCAAAAACCCAGAAACGGCTTTAACCGTAAAACAACAAGGGTATTACAATTATTTGCATGGTATTATGTTGAGTCAGACAAACATCACACAAGCGGAGAAGTATTTGCGCAAAGCTGTAAAACTAGGTTTATCTATGGACCATGATATGGCCATGGTAAAATTACAGTTGGCGGGAATTTCAATGACTAAGAGACGCAAGCGCGAGGCGACCAATTTAATGGCAGAAGCTAAAAAGTTAGACAAAAACGGCATGTTAAAAGAACAAATGCAAATGATGAAGCAGCAGCTGAAAAAGATTTAAAGCTGCTTATAAGCTCATAAAAAAACCGATGAAAATTAATTTCATCGGTTTTTTTTATCTCTAAAAGTGCCGTATTATTTTATTCTTGTGAGCGTAAGGTCTGCATTGTATTTCACAATAAACAACCCTGCATTCTGCGCATTGTCTGCAGCTTCATTCCTATAGTCAAACTTACTTTCTACGCGGTATGAATACCCTTCCTTAAAAGTGTCTTTTAAGCTTTCCTCAGAGGCTAAACGAACTAATATGTCATAAGTAACGTCAAAACCTCTGGTTGCATACAAAGAGGGCAATGCACCGTTTTTTGCCAAATATTTTGCATTAAAAGCCATTGCCTTAAATCCATCTACTTTGCCATATTCCTCGGTTACAAAAGTAAAGCCTAACTGGGCAAGCTTTGCATTGTCTACCTTATTAAAAGCACTGGTCTTATCAAATGTAAAAACAGTTGCAGTGGTCTCTTCTGGCAAACTAATCAAGCTATTGATAGCACTCGCCACGATTACATCGTCATTGGTGGTCATCACCACAATATTTTTAGTATTTGGCAAGGCCACTTCAATAAATTTCTCTTTCTTAATATAGCCCTCTTCAGGAGTAATGAGATGCACTGTCGCTATTGAATCTTGCAGCGCTAATACTTGTTGTATTTTTAACGAATTTTCTAGCGAAGCTGGCAAACTATCTCCCACGATGATGATATTTCCATCCACAAAATTCGCTTCAATATAGCGCAGTAATTCCGCTCTAAATAATTTTTTACTAGGCGCTGTTTTTATGACTTCTCCCGTTTTAAACGTTGCTTGTTTCTTCGAATATACGGGGACAATAATAGGTACCGCTGTGGCGGCAGATACTATTTGAATCTCCTCTGAATATAAAGGACCGATAATCACATCCTGCGCATTTAAATCATTTTCTGCGAGAATTTCTGCAATCTTAGTCCCATTTCTTTCCGTATCAAAAACAGTTAATTCAATTGCAACACCCTGACTTCTTAGCGAATCTATTGCGATCTCTGCTCCCAAATAAAAATCGGTCACAATATTGGCCAACCTGCTCGTATCAAAAATAGCCGCGCCAGAAAGCGTGTCTAATTCCTGTGCTCTAAAGGGAAGCATAATTGCTGCTTTTATAACAACACCCGCTTTAATACTGTCTTTATAAACCAACGCTTCGTCATCAAAAACAGCTGCTATTGGTTTTATTTTTAGGAACTGACCCAACTTTAAGCCTTCCAATAATTCCGGATTTAACGCGCTTAATTCTGCTTCCGTAACCTCATAGAATCTTGACAGACTGTACACTGTTTCTCCCTTTACAACTTCATGGATTTTAAACTCCATTTCCAGGCTTTCTATCAAAAGATTCCGTTGCTTTTCACTTTCAGAAATTACCAGCGTATCTGCAACTTCCTCTTCAGTAATTGCCACTTCGGTTTTTGTATCCACCGCAACGCGTACACCTCTATTTTTTTCCTTTTTATTGGGAATGATGATGAAGGTATCCACTTCTGGTTTTCTGCCAACATCTGGATTTAAACGCAGCAAATCCTTTGTTTTCATCTCCATTCTTTTGGCGATCGTGCGCATGGTCTCCCCTTCTTTCAGTTGGTACTGAACGTATTTTTTCTGTTGACCACAAGAAACGGTAAACGTTAGGATACAGAAAAAAATAATGCCTTTAAGGTACTTCATATCTTTTATTCCCATTCTATAGTTGCCGGTGGTTTTGAACTGATATCGTACACAACTCTATTCACACCTTTTACCTGATTTATTATTTTATTAGATACTTTTTGTAAAAACTCATAGGGTAAGTTTACCCAATCTGCTGTCATTCCGTCTGTACTTTCTACCGCTCTTAAAGCCACTACCTTTTCGTAGGTTCTTTCGTCACCCATCACCCCAACAGAGTTTACAGGAAGCAACATCGCTCCCGCCTGCCAAACTTTATCATACAAACCGTCTTCTTTTAATCCATTGATAAAGACCGCATCTACCTCTTGTAGAATCCGTACTTTTTCAGCTGTTATATCTCCTAAGATCCGAATTCCCAAACCAGGACCTGGAAAGGGATGACGTCCTAACAACTCTGCATCAATGCCAAGAGAAGCCCCTACTCTTCGTACTTCGTCTTTAAAAATCATACGCAGAGGCTCTACAATTTTCAATTTCATATACGCTGGCAAACCACCTACATTGTGATGACTTTTTATAGTTGCTGAAGGGCCTCCATTTACAGAAACCGATTCAATTACATCCGGATAAATAGTTCCTTGTGCCAGCCAGGTAACATCCGTAATTTGTGTTGCTTCATCATCAAAAACTTCGATGAATGAATTTCCAATTGCTTTTCTTTTCTTTTCAGGATCTGTCAAACCTACCAAAGCAGTTAAAAAACGTTCGGAAGCATCTACACCTTTTACGTTTAATCCCATTCCTTCATATTGGGTAAGCACGCTTTCAAACTCATTTTTACGCAACAAACCATTGTTCACAAAAATACAATACAAGTTTTTACCGATTGCTTTGTGCAATAATACTGCTGCTACTGTAGAATCTACCCCTCCAGAAAGGCCTAAAACAACTTTATCATTTCCTACTTGCTTTTTTATCGCTGCAACCGTGCTCTCCACAAAAGAATCTGGTGTCCACGTCTGTGCAACTCCTGCAATTTTAACTAAAAAATTTTCTAAGAGCTGCTTTCCATCTTTCGAATGGTATACTTCTGGATGAAATTGAATTGCATAGGTATCTTCCCCTTCAATTTTATATGCGGCATTTGCCACATCTTTCGTACTCGCTAATAATTTCCCATTGGTTGGTAATTCTTTAATGGTATCCGAATGACTCATCCATACTTGACTTCCTTCGGAAATATTTTCAAAGAATATTTCATTGCTTTGAATAAATGATAAATTTGCTCTACCATACTCTCTCGTATTCGAAGAGGCCACTTCACCTCCCGCAAAATGCGCTAAATATTGCGCACCATAACACACTGCTAGCATCGGCTTTTTACCTCTAATCTCAGACAAATCTGGATGTAATACATTTTCTCCTCTTACAGAGTTTGGACTTCCCGATAAGATGACCGCTTTGAATTCTCCTTGGTTTTTAGGTGGATGATTGTAGGGATGAATTTCGCAATAAATATTTAATTCTCTAACCCTTCTTGCGATTAGTTGTGTGTATTGCGATCCGAAATCTAAAATTAGTACGTTGTGTTGTTGCATGCGCAAAAATAATATTTTGATTTTAGAAATAGGGATTCGCTTGGAGATTTTTTTAATTAAAAGAAGAATTCTTTCTTTAGAAATTGCAGCGCATTTAAATTCGCTCTTAGCACTTTACGTTTGGATTAGAAACGATATACAATTGCATTGATATTCATTCCTGCACCAACAGATGCAAAAATGGCTACTTCCCCCTCTTTAACTTCTTGATTTTCGATATTTCCCTTTAATACGAGATCTAATAAGGTAGGCACAGTTGCTACAGAACTGTTTCCAAGTTTGTGAATGCTCATGGGCATTACTCCTTCTGGAACGGGTATTTTAAACAATCGGTAAAAACGTTTTACAATGGCCTCATCCATTTTTTCATTTGCCTGGTGTATGAATATTTTTTTCACCTCATCGATCGCAATACCACTTTTATCCAAGGCTATTTTCATAGCCCCCGGAACATTTGTAATTGCAAACTCATATATTTTACGTCCGTACATTTTTATGTAGCGCACCTTTTCATCTTCATTTTTATTGAAAGACTTTCCGGAATACAAAAAATAGGCTTCTTCTTTTGCAAAGGTCTGCGTGGCATGGCTAAGAATACCTGCATCTTGAGCTGCAGTTTCTGCAACTATACATGCACCCGCTCCGTCACTGTAAATCATGGCGTCTCTGTCATGTTTGTCCACGACACGCGATAAGGTTTCTGCACCAATTACCAAACATTTTCTCGCAATTCCAGCCTTTATAAAAGCCTGCGCTTGGATTACTCCTTCTATCCAACCCGGACACCCGAAAAGAATGTCATATGCAACACAATTAGGATTTGAAATCCCCAGTCGATACTTTACTCGGGTTGCCAAACTTGGCAGCATATCTCCCTGAATTGTTCCTTGGCTAATATCTCCAAAATTATGTGCTAAAATAATATAGTCTAATTCTTCAGGATCTATGTTTGCATCTTCGATGGCTTTTTGTGCAGCAAAAAAGGCAATATCCGACGTTTTATACTCCTCTTTGGCATAGCGTCTTTCTGAAATCCCTGTGATTTTTTTAAACTTATCGATAATCGTTTCATTGTCTGAAGGAAAATCACTTCCATCATCATTTAAGAAATGGGACGTTAAAAAAGCAGCGTTTTTTACTTTTATCCCGGGGATAAAACTTCCTGTTCCTATAATTTTTGATGAAATCATATCGATGTACTATTTATTTTAATTAGTTTCAATTAAGCAATGTACAAAAATGTAAATTTAAACTAAACGTACCGCATGCTCAAATAATGATATTCAAAAGGGGCCGCGTCAAAATACCGTATCTGCGTACCATCAAATAATGTTATTAAAACCTGTATTAACAGCGCATTAAAGGGAGTTGTATTTTATTTTTCTAAAAATGAAACCCGCTAAACAAACTTCCTGTCTTAAAAATAATTACGATGTTCAACCTACAAAATTGACGTCTCTAATTAAGGGGTATGACCTGTTGATCCTCTTTAGAGGACGAACAAGCGGTGTAAAAAATCCTATAAATAAGAACTGTCAAAGGAGAAGGGCAATAAGGAAAGTAAAGAAGGTGTTTTTATCACCTCGCCAACTGCTCCCATAAAAAGAACAGGAAACGGCTTCTTTTGATTGACCTCAAATTCTGAAAGGGTCTGCCTACAAGCTCCGCAAGGTCCTACCGCTCTATCTACAATGGTATTTGTTGAGCTTGCCGAAATTGCCAAAGCTTGAATGTGCACACCTGGGAATCTTGCACCTGCATTCCAAATAGCAACGCGCTCTGCACACATCCCAGAAGGGTAGGCTGCACTTTCCTGATTGTTCCCAAGCACTACTTCTCCATTTGCTAGCAATAATGCGGCACCCACGTGAAAATTTGAATACGGAGCATAGGCATTTCCTCTTGCCTTAATAGCGCTGTCCATCAGCATGCGATCTGCTTCTGAAAGTTCACTAATGTCATTGTACAATATTGCTGAAGTCGCTATTTTAATTTCTTTCATCTCTATATCTCCTTTTTTTTAAGGCATACTGCCTCCACATCGTTATTTCTAAAAATCTCAACCATACGCTCAAGATTACTCCTCATTTAGGCCGTCAAAAAAAGCAGCCGATGGACTGCTTTCTGTACGTGCATAAAATTACTAAAAAAAAATGATTTTTTAATAGTACTCATAAATTTCACCCAAATCAAAAGAGAGTGAAAAACGCAATGAATTTTCTAAAGGATTGTTCACGTCAGACGCATTTACCAAATACGACAAATCGATGTTCAATGCGTTGGTTTTAAAGCCACCACCCAATGTAAAATACTGTCTGTTTCCCTTGTCTTCATTTTCATGAAAATAACCTCCTCGCAAAGCAAAGGCATTGTTGTACAGATACTCTGCACCAAAAGCGTAGGTGAATTCTTTCATTTCTTCACTAAATCCTCCCGGAGCGTCTCCAAAAGAACTAAACATACCGTCAATCCACCCTTTTTCAGAGTTACTTATGGTAGGCACCAATAGTTTTGTAAATTCCACCGTTGTAGAAATGGTATTGTAATCATCTAATATAAAATCAAAGCCTCCTCCAAACTTCAAATTTGTTGGTATAAAATCATCTTGATCTGGAGTATACGATACTTTAGGTCCGATATTGGCAATATTAAATCCAATTCTATAGCGTCCATTAAAATCTCCATAATTTTCTTCTGAAGACTGGTAATACCCAGAAACGTCAACAGCAAAAGAATTAATTGGTTGTATTGTACTTCCTGGAACACCATTAAATGCTAAGTTAGAACGAATGTATTTTAAGGAAACTCCCATTGCAAATGTTTCACTTAGTTTTAAAGAATAAGAACCTGAAGCTACCAATTCATTCGGGTTTATAGAACCATTCGATTGTCCTTGGTTGTCCGTTAAGTCTATTTGTCCTAAAGAAAAATACCGAAATTCTGCTCCCCAAGCTGCATTCTCACTAAACCGATTGATATAAGAACCACTTCCTACAAAAATGTCATCTGTAAGATTACGCAACCACGGAGAATAGGTAATTCCTGTATAAATTTGTCGAGAACTGAATGCCATTTTTGCGGGATTGTGAAACAAAGAAAAGGCATCTGCACTGGTGGCTACCCCCATGTCTCCCATTCCTCCTGCTCTTGCATCTGGAACTATTAATAAAAAGGGCGTTGCGGTAGTTATTCCTCCCGTTTGCGGTGCTTCCTCTTGCGCTGAAGCTTCAAAAGTTAGCAAAATACTAACCAATACAAAAAATCCTAATTTTCTCATTTTTTTTTTTTAATGTAGTTTCTTACCACTGTAAAAATATATATTTTATTGAAGTATAACTAATTTTTCATACTTCTCTGAAAATAAATTACTTGCCCGTGAAAGCACCCGTAATTTATAGACATACACTCCTTTCCCTATTTTATTTCCAAAAGCATCCAAACCATTCCACGAAATACTCCGCGACAAACTTCCTGAAGTTTGCACCTCTTCGTTAATGGTTTTAACCAATTTACCAGCAATTGTAAATATTTGCACCTGCACCTCTAAAGGCTCATTGGGTTTGTTATGATTGAACCAAAATTCGGTATAATTTATAAAAGGATTGGGGTAATTTAAAACATTTTCTAGATTTAAAATAGCATCACTCACAACCACAAAATTTAACGCAGTAGTAGAAGAGTTATTGTAAGTATCCCACGCTTTTATTTTTAACGTATGCGGACCCACGTCGAGGTCCCTCAATTTGTAATTAACTTTCCCGGATGTAAAGTCGTCTAAATCCGTTTGATAAAAGTCATTTAAAACAATTGGGTTTAGGGTATCCCCATCTAAAACCCCAATAATATCATGATCTACTGCAGTAATAGAGGTATTTATTCCACTTGCATCTGAGAGCGCCACGATTAAGTTAGGAGAGCCATTTGTATTCCCGCCGCCTATAAAAGATTCATCATTCAAAAACGCCTCTATTTCGGGTCCTGTACTATCTTCAGGTGGATTGTCTATAATCCCTCCCACCGTTATATCAATAGTGTACCCCGATTTATCAAGGGCACCATTTTCTGCATAAAAGCTTAATTTTCCTGGGCCGGGTGTTATTTTTATATCTTTAGGAACAATAAAATCGAATTCAAAAGCACCATTAACAACCGCCGCTTTTCCTCGAAAAATCTTACTATCTTGGGTATCGAAAGACACTGGTTCTCCATTCCCATCGTTTACCAATGTTGTTTTCTCTAAATACTTGTCAAAAATTGTAGTAGCTACTGTGCCTGTAAAATTATTTAAAAAACCGTTACTACTGTCATTGTCGTTGTCAACAACTCCTTTAATGGTTACTTTAGAGAGCGCTTTGAGCATAGTTGTTGGTGTATTGTCATTGT
>DPRC01000121.1:4341-7138 GCA_003537695.1 Polaribacter sp. | reverse complement strand
TCCACCACTTCAGCATTGGTACTGCTTCATAATAGAGCGAAAGACGGGATTTGAACCCGCGACCCCCACCTTGGCAAGGTGATGCTCTACCCCTGAGCTACTTTCGCAGTCAATGTATTATGAACTTTTGCTCCTCTTCAAGGACTCGAACCTTGGACCCTCTGATTAACAGTCAGATGCTCTAACCAACTGAGCTAAAGAGGAGTTTGCCTCACATTTGTGATAAGCGAGTGCAAATATAGATTTTTTTAAAGTATCACCAAATATTTTCGTAAAAAAAAACATTTATTTTCACGCGAATATAATAAAGATAAATTCTTCTTAAAATTCCAAATTTTTGTATTTTTGCCTCATAATATGCTTATTTCTTAAGCACAAACTATTATATGGATAAATTTTCGTTCTTAAACGGAGCACATACAGGTTTTATAGCAGATTTATACGATCAATACTTAGTAAATCCGGATGCAGTGGAACCAAGCTGGAGAAGTTTTTTTCAGGGGTATGACTTGGCAAATGAAGATTACACGCTTTCAGAAGAAGTGGTCTCTACAAAAATTCCTCAAGAAGTAAAAAAAGAATTTTTGGTAGTAGACTTAATAAATGGTTACAGAACACGTGGCCACTTATTCACAGAGACAAACCCTGTTAGAGAAAGAAGACAGTATCAGCCAACATTAGAAATTTCTAATTTTGGATTGACAGAAGCCGATCTTCATAAAGAGTTTTCGGCGGGAGATGTTTTAGGACTGGGAAGGGTAAAACTTTCGGTAATCATAAATCATTTAAAAAGCATTTATTGTGATTCTATCGGAGTTGAATATATGTACATGCGAAACCCAGAGAAGTTAAAATGGTGGCAAGCGCGTTTGAATGAAAATGACAACCACCCAAACTATTCTATAGATTCAAAAAAATACATTCTTTCTAAATTAAATCAAGCGGTAACGTTTGAGAGTTTCTTGCAGACAAAATATGTGGGACAGAAACGTTTTTCTCTAGAAGGAGGAGAGGCTTTAATTCCCGGAATTAGCGTACTTTTAAGAGAGGCGGCAGAAACCTTTGGAGTCCAAGAATGTGTCTTAGGAATGGCGCACAGAGGGCGTTTAAATGCCTTGGTAAACATCTTTAAGAAACCTGTGCGAGATTTGTTTAGCGAGTTTGAAGGGAAAGATTTTGAGGATGATGATATTGATGGAGATGTAAAGTACCATTTGGGTTTAACGTTGAGTAAGACGTTTAGAGATGGGAATAAAATTAAAATGAACTTGGTTCCAAATCCGTCCCACTTAGAAACGGTAGCAGCAGTTGCAGAAGGAATTACAAGAGCTAAAATAGATCGAAAATATAACGGAGATGCTAGTAAGATTCTACCGATTATAATTCATGGAGATGCCGCTATTGCAGGTCAGGGAATTGCCTATGAAATTGTGCAGATGGCAAAACTAAACGGATACAAAACAGGAGGGACCATCCACATTGTTGTAAACAACCAAGTAGGTTTTACAACCAATTATTTAGATGCACGTTCAAGTACTTATTGTACCGATGTTGGCAAGGTAACCTTGTCTCCAGTTTTACACGTGAATGCAGATGATACAGAAGCAGTTTGTCATGCAATGCAGATGGCATTGGCGTTTCGAATGAAATTTGAAGCAGACATTTTTATAGATCTTTTAGGCTATCGAAAATATGGACACAACGAAGGAGATGAGCCTCGATTTACGCAGCCGAAATTGTACAAAGCAATTTCGAAGCACCAAAATGTAAAGGATATATATGCTGCACGTCTTTTGGAGGAAGGGAGTATTGATAAAGATTATTTATCTGAAATTACTTCCGAGTTTAAGGGAATGTTGGAGAAAGAGTTCGATTTGTCTAAAAAAGATAAAAAATCGAAAGTAAAAGAGTTTATGCCCTCTACTTGGGAGGCTTTTGACAGAGAGCATCTGCCTAGTATGTTAGCGTCTGTAGATACAACGTACAAAGCATCTCAATTAAAAGAGATTGCAAAAATAGTTTCTACAGTGCCTAAAGGTGTTAAGTTTTTAAGAAAAGTAGAACGTATTTTACAGGGAAGAGCTAAAATGGCATTTGAAACCGATAAATTAGATTGGGGAATGGCAGAGAATTTAGCCTATGGTTCTTTGATGGAAGAGGGGTTTGATGTTCGTATTTCTGGACAAGATGTAGAGCGTGGAACATTTTCTCACAGACATGCGGTTTTAAGGGATGAAATTACAGAAGAGAGAATCAATCTCTTAAACACCAATCCCGCCAATAATGGGAAGATGTTTGTGTACAATTCACTATTGTCGGAATACGGCGTATTAGGTTTTGATTATGGATATGCCATGGGAAATCCGAATACTCTAACAATCTGGGAGGCACAATTTGGAGATTTTTCAAACGGTGCGCAGATCATGTTCGATCAATATATTTCTGCAGCCGAAGACAAATGGAAATTACAAAATGGAATTGTAATTTTGTTGCCGCACGGATATGAAGGTCAGGGTTCTGAGCATTCATCTGCAAGGATAGAGCGGTATTTACAATTGTGTGCAATTGATAATATGACCCTCGCAAATTGTACAACGCCAGCAAATTTATATCATTTGTTGCGAAGACAAATGAAACGTGATTACAGAAAGCCATTGGTAATATTTACACCAAAAAGTTTATTACGGCACCCGAAAGTAATGAGTTCTGTAGCAGATTTAGCTACTGGTGAATTTCAAGAGGTAATTGATGATACCATAAACCCTGAAAAGGTAAAAAAATTAGTTTTCTGTATGGG
>DPRC01000121.1:2941-3955 GCA_003537695.1 Polaribacter sp. | reverse complement strand
GCTTTGGTTCGAATTGAACAGCTATTCCCACTGCATTTAGAGAAAATTCAGAAAGTAATAGACCGCTATCCAAATGTAAAAAATTATGTTTGGGCGCAAGAAGAGCCTAGAAACATGGGTGCTTGGAGCTTTATGTTAGAACGGTTCGATTTGGTGAAACTAAGTGTGTGTTCCCGTAAGTATTATGCAGTACCCGCAGCGGGTTCTAGTACGCGTTTTAAAAAGCGTCATAAAGCGGTAATAGACAGTGTTTTTACACATAATGAATAAGCATTAATGATTAAATATCGCTTGGAAGCCTGTTGAATACTCCTAAGCAACAAAAAGTAAAGTAATTAAATACTGCATTAACTTCAGTGTTTACAAAATAAGAAACCATGAGTGTTTTAGAAATGAAAGTTCCTTCTCCGGGAGAGTCAATTACAGAAGTAGAAATTGCAAGTTGGTTAGTTGAAGATGGAGATTATGTTGAAAAAGACCAACCCATTGCAGAAGTAGATTCTGACAAAGCAACCTTAGAATTGCCCGCGGAAGAAAGTGGAATTATCACCTTGAAAGCAGAAGAAGGTGATGCTGTAGAGGTAGGAGCAGTCGTATGCTTGATAGATACCAGTGCTGCAAAACCAACAGGTGATGCCCCAGCAGGCGATGCGCCAGCAGAAGCAGCAACTCCAAAAGAAGAAAAGAAAGTAGAAGCTCCAAAAGCGGCACCCGTAGCAACCTATGCAACTGGAACTGCTTCACCAGCAGCTAAAAAGGTTTTAGCAGAAAAAGGAATGGAAACGACTGCGGTAACAGGAACTGGAAAAGATGGTAGAATTACCAAAGAAGACGCTGTGAAAGCGGTACCCTCTATGGGAACGCAACCTGCAAATGGAACACGTGCAACAACGCGTAAGAAAATGTCGATGTTGCGCAGAAAAGTAGCAGAGCGTTTGGTTGCAGTAAAAAATGAAACAGCCATGTTAACAACCTTCAACGAGGTAAACATGCAGCCAATATTTGATTTACGAA
>DPRC01000121.1:350-2545 GCA_003537695.1 Polaribacter sp. | reverse complement strand
TGGCAGTGGTTAGAGCTTTAAAAATGTATCCAGATGTCAATTCTATGATTGATGGAGATTTTCAAATAAAACAAGATTTTCAAGACATTTCGATTGCAGTTTCTGGTCCAAAAGGATTGATGGTTCCTGTAGTTAGAAATGCTGAAAACCTTTCTTTTAGAGGCGTAGAGTCTGAAGTAAAGCGTTTGGCAATTAGAGCTAGAGATGGTCAGATTACGATTGATGAAATGACAGGAGGAACCTTTACAATTACCAATGGTGGTGTTTTTGGTTCAATGCTGTCTACACCCATCATAAATCCTCCTCAAAGTGGAATTTTAGGAATGCATAATATTGTAAACAGACCGATGGCAGTAAACGGACAGGTGGTAATTCAACCAATTATGTATGTTGCATTGTCATATGATCACAGAATTGTGGACGGTAGAGAATCTGTTGGTTTTTTAGTCGCTGTAAAAGAGGCCTTAGAAAACCCTATGGAAATATTGATGGACAACAATCCTACAAAAGCATTAGAAATGTAAGCCAAAATTTAGAGGCATGCACACTAAAATCCTGAGCTTTTGCTCAGGATTTTTTTGTTTGTATCGTTTGGTTTGTTTCTGAAGTTTCAAAAAGATAACTTCGCTATGAGAGATTAGAAGTTCGGTGCACTGCAGTCGTTTAAAAAATGCAGAGTAAAGAAAGTGCTTTCTAAGAAGTGATCACATTTGTTATTGCTGAAACGGTATAAAGTCAGTATTTTTATAGGAGCTAATTCGATTTAAAATTTTAGTACATGCAAGAAATGGAGGGTAAAATAATTTTGATAACAGGAGGCGCTTCAGGAATTGGCAAAATTATGGTAGGTGCCCTGCTAGCGCGCAAAGCAAAAGTGATTATTTGGGATATTAATTCCGCTAAAATTGAACAGACGGTTTCAGAATTTTCAGAAATAGGAACTGTTATTGGTTTTACCGTAGATATATCTGATGTGCATCAAGTTCAGGAAACTGCGCTAAAAGTAACCCAAGAAATAGGGGTGGTAGAGGTGCTTATAAACAATGCAGGCATTGTTGCAGGAAAATACTTTCATGAGCACTCCACTTCAGACATCTTAAAAACAATGGAGATTAATGCCAGTGCTCCGATGCTCATATCGAAACTCTTTTTACCGGGCATGCTTGGTCAAAATTCTGGACATATCTGCAATATCGCATCTTCTGGGGGGTTAATTTCCAATCCTAAAATGGCAGTATATGCGGCTAGCAAATGGGCACTTATTGGTTGGTCTGACAGTCTGCGTTTGGAGATGAAATTGCTAAAAAAGAACATCTATGTAACCACGATAATGCCGTATTATATCAATACCGGCATGTTTGACGGAGTGCAATCAAAAATTCCAATTCTAGATCCAAAAGTTGCTGCACTTGCGATTATAAAAGCCATCGAAAAGAAGAAAAGAATGGTTACGATTCCGGGATATATCTATCGACTCACAAAATTAGGGCAAGGGCTGCTCTCTCTAAATGCATTCGATTGGTTTGCGGGGACGGCTTTGGGTATTTATAAAACGATGGAGCATTTTACTGGGCATAAAAATAATTCATAACAATTCCTATGGCAGAAACAACAAAAGACGTAATTATTGAAAAGATAGCCAAGCACCGTATTTTTTTTTCGACACAAAAAACAAAAAGTATTGACTTTAGAATTGTGCAGCTTCGGAAATTAAAAAAAGCCATTCTTCAGTCTCAAGATAAAATTGAAGCGGCGCTGTGGACCGATTTGCATAAATCTCCAGAGGAAGCATACCTTACAGAAATTAGTATTGTGCTTAACGAAATTGATTACCATATAAAAAAGGTGAAGCAGTGGGCTGCTCCCAAAAGAGTTGCAACGCCCTTACATTTGTTACCCTCTTCAAGTAAGTTAATATTTGAGCCTCTAGGAACCGCATTAATCCTAGCACCTTGGAACTATCCATTTCACTTGCTGATGCATACCTTAGTGGGCGCCATTTCTGCAGGATGCTGTAGTTTATTAAAACCTTCCCCAGATACACCAGCGGTTGCAGCACTGCTGGAACAGTTGATTTCCGATAATTTTGATGCGAATTATATTAGTATTATCCAAGGGGGGCATGAAACAAATACGCTTTTATTTTCACAGCGGTTTGATCTTATTTTTTTTACCGGTAGCCCTAAGGTTGGTAA
>DPRC01000121.1:0-214 GCA_003537695.1 Polaribacter sp. | reverse complement strand
CATTTCTGCAGGATGCTGTAGTTTGTTAAAACCTTCCCCAGATACACCAGCGGTTGCAGCACTGCTGGAACAGTTGATTTCCGATAATTTTGATGCAAATTATATTAGTATTATCCAAGGGGGGCATGAAACAAATACGCTTTTATTTTCACAGCGGTTTGATCTTATTTTTTTTACCGGTAGCCCTAAAGTTGGTAAGGTGGTGATGAAAGCT
>DPRC01000180.1:8896-9448 GCA_003537695.1 Polaribacter sp. | reverse complement strand
CGAGAGGCATGCAATAATATCGATTGGTATCTTGAGAAAAATAAACATAAAAAGTTTTTCTTTATTGGTTTTAACGCTTTGAATAAGGCCGAAGAGTTTTTGTTTCAAAAAGTTTTAGACACGGGTAATTCTGATATTTACTGGGATTTAGATGCTGCCTTTTTCAATTCAAACCACCAAGCAGGAACTTTTATTAGAAAGTATACAAAAGAGTGGAAATATTATCAGAAAAACACACTAAAAACACTGAGTAATTCCTTCTCTCAGCCAAAAAAAATAGAAGTAATAGGGGCTTCTAAAAACACAACACAGTTAAAATATGCGGGAGAAATTTTAGAAAATTTTACAGATTTTAAAAATACAGCATTAATTTTAGCAGACGAGACTTTGTTACCGATTACGTTAAACTCTTTGCCTAAAAACATCAATGCCATTAATATTACAATGGGATATCCTTTGAAAGACATTCCTACAACAAGTTTGTTTTTTTCAATTTTTCAATTGTTTGTATCTCAAGAGAAATTACAGAAAACATTGGTAAATGAATTTTAC
>DPRC01000180.1:8612-8738 GCA_003537695.1 Polaribacter sp. | reverse complement strand
GCCTAAAAACATCAATGCCATTAACATTACAATGGGATATCCTTTGAAAGACATTCCTACAACAAGTTTGTTTTTTTCAATTTTTCAATTGTTTGTATCTCAAGAGAAATTACAAAAAACATTGGT
>DPRC01000180.1:6598-8271 GCA_003537695.1 Polaribacter sp. | reverse complement strand
AATGAATTTTACCACAAAGATGTTACTCGGTTTTTGAAACACCAATCAATGCATCAATTATTCTCAAAAAACACCCACTCGTTTGTGGCTTCTTTTGTGGAAGAAATAGGAGTGGAAAACTACATCTTTATTAGTAAAAAGCAGTTGGAGTCTGCAGTGATGAAGGAAAGTGCAGAAGTAAAAGAGTTAATTTCTTCGATTTTTAATGCTTACAGCTCCATCAACGATTTTTTAGAAAGGATTTTAAAGGTAATCGATCTTTTAAAAGAGGAGGTTACTGGTTTAGAAAAAGAATACTTATTCCGATTTTATACGGTTTTTACCCAGCTAAAGACGCTGCAGAAAACATATGAATATTTTACGGATTTAAAAACATTATCACTGTTCTTTAAGCAGCTAATAGCGTCAGAAACCTTGTCTTTCCAAGGAGAACCGTTGAGAGGTTTACAGCTAATGGGCATGCTAGAAACACGTGTTTTAGATTTTGAAAATATTATTTTAACATCTACAAATGAAGGGGTATTGCCCGCAGGTTCGCAGCAAAATTCCTTTATTCCTTTTGATGTTAAACTTGCTTTTGGATTGCCTACGTACCGAGAGAAGGATGCTATTTTTTCATATCACTTTTTTAGATTAATCCAAAGAGCAAAAAATATATTTATACTGTACAATACAGAGCACGATGCTTTTGGAAGCGGAGAAAAAAGTCGATTTGTAACGCAATTAGAAATGATGAGATCAGACATTGTTCATAAAAATATTGCACCCAAAGTAATTCCTAGTAAGACCGCGTTAAAAGAAGTATCTAAAAACGAAGCCACATTAGCGCGTTTAAAGGAATTGGCAATAAAAGGAATATCGCCCTCTGCACTTACCAATTATTTGCACAACCCGATCTCATTTTACAAACAGAAAATTTTAAAAATTAAAGAGTATGACGAAGTAGAAGAAACTGTTGCTTTTAATACCCTAGGAACTGTGGTTCACGAGGCTTTGGACGAGCTATACACCCCTTTTGTCGGAAAATTTTTATCCCAAGCAATTGTTACGGAAATGCAAAAAGGTGCAAAAGACTTGGTGACAAAACATTTTAAACTTCAATTTAAAAACGGCGATCTTACCACAGGAAAAAATAGATTAATTTTTGAAGTTGCGAATAGGTTTGTAGCAAACTTTTTATCAAAAGAAGTCGATTTGCTGAAAGGGGATAAGAATCAGTTGAAAATTATTGCTACAGAAGAAAACTTAGCTGCAGAAATAAAAATTGAAGGAATTGATTTTCCAATAAAACTGCACGGTCAAGTAGATCGAGTAGACGAATTAAACGGAGTTTTAAGAATCATAGATTACAAAACAGGAATGGTTTCAGCAACGAATTTGCGAGTTCCCGAATTTGAAAACTTACGAGACGAAAAACACCTAAAAGCGATACAGGTTTTGTTGTATGCTTATCTGTTTACAAAAAGTAAAAACTACAATTTTTCCAAGCCTTTAGAGGCAGGGATTTATTCGTTTAAAAACTTAAATAGTGGGTTTTTAGGGATTGATTTTGCGCAAGCGCGTAAAGCACCAGATACCAGAATTACCGCAGAAAAATTAGACGCGTTTATGGTTGAAATTAAAAAGTATATTTTAGAGATCTATACGCCCACACTCGATTTTATTGAGCCTGC
>DPRC01000180.1:0-6187 GCA_003537695.1 Polaribacter sp. | reverse complement strand
TTTTTTTCCCAAAGCTTTTTAAAGAAGCCTCTTTTCCTTCTTAAAACACACAACATATCGGGATTTTGTGTTTTAATATGCTCTAAAACACCTTGAAAGGTAGTGGCATTTTCAGTGACTGTTATTGTGCTTTGCAGTGCTTTTAAGTTGGCATGCAGTATTAAATCCTCTTCTGTATAGTTTGGCGTTTTTACCAATAATAAATTTACGTTTGCTTTGAACTGCTCCACTATAAATTGTAATGGTTTTAAGACTGTTTTACTTTTTATCACTCCAGATTTAAAGGCCATTAAAATACTAGAAATAGGGGTGTATTTGTATCCTTCTGGGATGGCCAATACAGCTATATTCGAGCGCTTTACCAAGCTTCCTGCTGTTCTTCCTAAAAAAAGGTTTTCTTTAATAGAGTTGCTTTTTGCACCCACAATTATTAAATCGATTCCCAGCTCATAATCGATGGCGACAACACTATCTACAACGCTGCCTTTGGCTGAAATTAATTTAATATCTACATTTTTTAGCTCACAAGAATTTACCATGGTTCTTAGATATAAATTTGTCTCACGGGCTATAATTGCATCTATATTTATAATAGTTCCTGCTTTTGTCTGTGAACTGTAGGCTCTAAATACAAATATTTTTGCATTGATTTCAGCAGCAAAATCAATTGCATACTGTAATGTTTTTTGAGCATTTTCCGTAGATCCTATTGGTACTAAAATATGTTTCATAGTGTTCATATATAAGGATGCAAATCTAGTTAATTTTAAAGGAATCCTCGGATTTTCTATATTTTAGATATGTACCTTTGAAAAAAATATTTTTTGGTGATAAATATAGGTTTTAAGAACATAAACAAATTGGCAATTCCTGCTTTAATTGCTGGTATTGCAGAGCCTATTTTGTCTATTACAGATACTGCTATTGTAGGGAATATAGATGGAAATGCAACAGAAAGTCTGGCTGCAGTGGGCATTGTGGGTGCCTTTATTTCTATGTTAATCTGGGTTTTTGGTCAAATAAGAAGTGCTATTTCGTCTATCATTTCACAATATGTGGGCGCAAACAAGTTAAATGAAGTAAAAGAGTTACCTGCCCAAGCAATAGCAATTATAGTGCTGGGAAGTTTGCTTGTCTTGATAATTTCCTATCCCTTTTCCCGGCAAATTTTTGAATTTTACAATGCTTCAGATCAAATTTTAGAATACTGTATCTCGTACTTTAATATTCGAATCTTTGGTTTTCCTTTTGCACTGTTTGTATTCGCAGTTTTTGGAACCTTTAGAGGGCTACAAAACACTTTTTATCCTATGATCATTGCCATCATTGGGGCCTCTTTAAATATTGTCTTAGATATTATTTTAGTCTATGGAATTGAAGGATATATTCCGGCAATGAATATTGAAGGTGCCGCGTATGCAAGTTTAATAGCGCAGATAACAATGGCTGCCATTTCCTTGTTTTTATTGATAAAAAAGACACCTATTTCTTTGAAAATAAGTTTTCGTTTTCACCCAGAAATTCCGAGGTTGCTGCATATGATAGGGAATCTTTTTATACGAACAATTGCCTTAAACACGGCGTTGTATCTCGCCACATCCTATGCAACGGGTTATGGCAAAGAGTATATTGCGGCATATACTATTAGTTTAAATATTTGGTTGTTAGGTGCTTTTATGATTGATGGGTATGCGAGTGCAGGGAATATTTTATCAGGGAAATTATTGGGTGCAAAGGACTACAAAGCCTTAGTGGGTTTGAGCACGAAACTCTTTAAATATGGAATCATATTAGGAATTGTTGTTGCTGGGGTAGGTGCCATTTTTTATAGCGCTATTGGTAGAGTTTTTACTAAAGAACCGCTTGTTTTGGAGCAGTTTTACACGGTCTTTTGGATTGTATTAATTACACAACCAATAAATGCAGTTACTTTTATTTATGATGGAATCTTTAAAGGTATGGGCGAAATGAAGTATCTGAGAAACTTATTATTATTGTCAACAGGCCTTGTTTTTATTCCAACCTTGTTAATTTTTGATTATTTGGGGTTTAAGCTAGTCGCAATTTGGATTGCTTTTACTTGTTGGATTATCGCAAGAGGTCTGCCACTAATACTTAAATTTAGAAATACTTTTTTACCACGTATAAAAGACAAATAAAATGAAGTTTATCAAATGTTTTTTTCGAAAGAATGAAAAAAAATGTAGCAAGAACTTTTAAGAATAAAATCATACTTTTACTCTAAATTCATTTCTATGAGCACAACTAGAATAAACGGAAGTTTATATACAGATATTCAAAACAAGATTGCTACTGTAGTTTTTGGACATCCGTCAAGCAATTGCTTTCCAAGCGAGCTGCTAGAGCGACTCTCCAAAGAGATTATTTCTTTAGGAAACAATGATGCTGTTTTAATAATAATATTGAAATCGGAGGGCACAAAAGCTTTTTGTGCGGGTGCTTCTTTTGACGAGTTGGTGGCGATTTCAAATTTGGAAGAGGGAAGGTTATTTTTCTCAGGTTTTGCCAATGTAATCAATGCAATGCGAACTTGTGGAAAGTTAATCATTGGAAGAGTTCAAGGAAAGGCCGTGGGAGGCGGTGTTGGTTTGATTGCAGCATGTGATTATGTTTTTGCAACGGAAAGTGCCGCGATAAAACTATCTGAGTTTACGATAGGCATCGGCCCTTTTGTTATTGAACCCGCAGTTACCAGGAAAATTGGAGTTGCTGGAACGGCAGCACTTACATTGGATGCAACGGATTGGAAAAGTGCCTATTGGGCAAAAGAAAAAGGGCTGTATGCAAAGGTGTTTGAGTCTATAAGCGATGCAGACAAAGAGGTGTCTACTTTTACTACAAAGTTAGCTTCCTATAATCCTGCTGCTTTGGCAGAAATGAAAAAGGTATTGTGGAAAGGAACAGAAGAATGGAATTTGTTATTAGCAGAAAGAACCGCTATTTCTGGGAAGTTAGTGTTGTCTGAATTTACCAAAACAGCACTATTAAAATTTAAAAAGTAAGGGCATGAAAATTATTTCTACAAATATTGGTGCGCGGAAAGAGATAGATTGGAAAGGGACCTCAATTACTACGGGGATTTTTAAATTCCCTGTCGATACCTCAATTTTTTTAGACTTAGAAGATGTAAAAGGAGATGAAATTTCTGATAGAGAAAATCATGGAGGAATCTTACAAGCGATATACGGGTACTCTTTGAAGCATTATGATTTTTTTAAACCTTCATATCCAAACTTAGATTGGCAATTTGGGATGTTTGGTGAGAATTTAACGATTGATGATTTAGACGAGACAAAAATTCATGCGGGAGATACTTTTAAAGTGGGGAATGCTATTATAGAAGCAACACTTCAGAGAGATCCTTGTTTAAAACTTGGAGTTCGGTTTAATGATATGAAAATTATAAAACAATTTTGGAATACTACTTTTTGTGGTGTATACTTTAAAGTAATACAACCAGGAATGGTAGTTGCTGGTGATGTATTTGCACAAATTAAAAGCTGTCCGAAAAATCCAACGATTGCCGCATTGTATGCTGCAAGAAGAGTGGAAAAAGCGGTGTGATTTTTAAGTTTTACCCTTTTAAAAACAAGAATAATAGTTACTTATTGCTTTCTATGATGGCTTCTTTTTTATGCAAAAATCGAGTTAATTTCATCGAAAGATCCAATAATATAATTTTAGCATTTCCGTTTCTTTCGATGTGATACAGGGCATCATTTAGTTCTTTCTCTATGTCCATAATATTTCCGGCATGCACGAAAGGTGCAAATTTTGAAAGATTAAAACCTGTTTGACTTTCCATGAAAACCAAGTGGTCGCTTTTGTAATTCAACAACAAAGCATTTCTAAAAAACTGCAAACAATACTCTAAAAATTGTTTTTGAGTTTCTCTTCCTGTTTTTGCGATTGTTTCAGACCATTCGATTAATTGTTGGACAACAGCAGCGTTCCCTTTGGCTTTAAAAGCAGTCCTTATCCAGGCAACAAACCATTCTTCAAAAACCAAATCATTTCCATCATTGTGCAATAAAAGTAATGCCTTGTTATAATTTCCTGCAGCCTGCTGTGCAATTTTAGCCGCCTCAGAGACCGTGCACTTTTCTCTTTCTATCAAAGCACTCGAAATATCACTTTCACTTAAAACAGGAAAATGTAAGGCTTGACATCGGGATTTTATGGTATTTATAATGTGCTCTTCGTTTTCTGTAATTAAAATAAAAACAGTCTTATTTGGTGGTTCTTCGATGAGTTTTAATAATTTATTAGCGGCAGCAATGTTCATTTTTTCTGCCATCCAAATAATCATTACTTTAAAACCACCCTCAAAAGATTTTAATTGTAGTTTTTTCACAACCGCCTCGGCTTCATCAACACCAATGTTGCCTTGCTTGTTTTCAACCCCAATAAACTGCAACCAGTTAAATAGGCCTCCGTATGGCTGCGCTGTAATAAAATTTCGCCAATCTTCAAGAAATAAATTACTTACGGCGTGTTTTTTTACAACATCATTTGTGGTCACAGGAAATGCAAAATGTAAGTCAGGATGCTGCAACTTATTACACTTAAGAGCAGCTGCTTCTGGATTTTCAGAAGATGAACACAATAAGAATTGCGCATATGCAAGCGCCATTGGTAATGTGCCACTTCCCTCTTTACCAACAAAGAGTTGTGCATGCGGAATTCTACCATTTTCTGCAGAAACTTGCAAATGGTTCTTTAAGTGTTCTTGACCTATTATTTGGTTGAAAAGCATTTACAAATATAAAATTTGTTCCGTAGATATGCATCAATTTTAGAAAGCAATCTTTGTTTTAGTTTTTGCCGCAGGACTTGCGTGCCAAATCCTATTTTTTTTAAATTAGAAATACAGCGCAAACGATATATTAACTTTTTAGGTTTGAAATTCTATACATCTAAAGAATTAGGTATTTTTGTGAAAAACTAAGCATCATGAAAATAGTAAAAGATTTTAATTTCAAAAATAAAAAAGCGATTATTCGTGTAGATTTTAATGTGCCTTTAAATGCTAATTTTGAGGTGACGGACGCTACTAGAATTCAGGCTGCAAAGCCAACAATCACAGAAATATTAGCTCAGGGCGGAAGCTGTGTTTTAATGTCTCACTTAGGGCGTCCAAAAGGGTTTCAGGAAGCGTTTTCATTGCGACATATCGTAAAATCGATTGAAGCTATTATGGGGTGTAATGTGAAGTTTATCGAAGATTGTATCGGAGAGAAGGTAGAAGCGGCGGTAGCAAATTTGCAAGCAGGTGAAATTTTATTATTAGAAAATCTTCGGTTTTATGAGGAGGAGAAGAAAGGAGCGGTAGCTTTCGCAGAAAAGCTATCTAAATTTGGAGATATTTATGTCAACGATGCTTTTGGAACGGCACACAGAGCGCATGCATCCACTACCATTATTGCTCAGTTTTTTGAGAATAATAAGTGTTTTGGTAATTTACTAGCAAGAGAAATAGAAAGTATAGACAAGGTTTTAAATAACTCTGAAAAGCCAGTATTGGCAATTTTGGGAGGTGCAAAGGTATCTTCAAAAATTACGGTTATTGAAAATATATTAGACAAAGTAGACCATTTAATTATTGGGGGTGGCATGAGTTTTACCTTTATTAAGGCACAAGGCGGGAAAATTGGAAATTCTATTTGTGAAGACGATAAAATGGAGTTAGCATTGGATATCTTAAAGCAAGCAAAAGAAAAAAATGTTCAAATTCATATTCCTGTAGATGTGATTGCCGCAGATGATTTTTCTAATGATGCAAATATTAAGATTTGTGATATCGATGCGATACCTGACGGGTGGGAAGGCGTAGACGCTGGGCCCAAATCTCGTGAGATATTTGATACAGTAGTAAATACATGTAAAACGATTTTATGGAATGGACCCTTGGGGGTTTTTGAGATGGAATCTTTTGCTGGTGGGACGATTGCTTTAGGTCATGCTATTGATACAGCAACCAAAAACGGTGCATTTTCTTTAGTAGGGGGTGGAGATTCTGTTGCCGCAGTGAAACAGTTTGGCTTTGCGGAAAAAGTAAGCTATGTTTCCACAGGTGGTGGTGCCATGTTAGAAATGTTAGAAGGAAAAACATTACCAGGTATTGAAGCAATAATGAAGTAAAAGGTCTAACGGTGTTGCTTTAGGA
>DPRC01000186.1 GCA_003537695.1 Polaribacter sp. | reverse complement strand
ATAAATAAAAACTACATAAAACACTCAACACAAGCAGTTTAATTGCATTTCTGTTTTTATTTGTGCATTTTTTTAAGAAAAATAAACTTATCAATAGAACCGCTATAAATGCTCCTTCTGTTGAAGATATCGTAAGAATATTCTGCATGCTCGCATAAATAGATACGAATACTGAAATTACACCCCATTATTTGTATTTTTATGAAAATTTAACATACTGGTAATCAATTGCTTTAAAATTGTATCGTAATTTTGCAACCGCAAAACAGAAAATAATTTTTTATCAAAAATAAAATACTTTTATTCAGCGTCGTGTTATTATGTATCAATGCAACTTCTATTGATAATAGAAACAGTTCGGAGTCCGGAGTGCATGTTTTCAATAATTTAAATTTTCCCAAATCAATTAGCAATACTATTTTTTATTTGGAAAGAGACTTTGTCGCTTTTAAGGAAGCTTTGGCTTTTAAAGAATCTCAGGGGAAATACGAAATCGTAAATACCTTGGGGTATTTAGGAAAGTATCAGTTTGGGAAAACCACATTAGCCCGCTTTGACATATATGATACACAACATTTTCTAAAAACTCCAATCTTACAGGAAAAAGCGTTTGTTGCCTTGTGCAAAGTAAACAAGTGGATTTTAAGAAAAGATATCTTACGCTCTGAGGGAAAAAAAATAAACGGTATCCTTATTACAGAATCAGGAATCTTAGCAGCTGCGCATTTAAGCGGTGCAGGAAACGTGAAAAAATTCTTACGAAGTAATGGATCTCAGCATTTTTCTGACGCCTACGGTTCAAGCATCGCATCCTATCTGAAAAAATTTGCTAACTATGATTTATCGAATATTGTAGCGGAAAGGTTGGCAAAAGTTTAGTTGCTAAATTCTCTTTAGAATCCTATTCCATTTTTCAAAAGAAAGCGTATTTTTTTTAAAATAAAAATAAGCCCTTGAAAAGAACAACGTTAAGCAAAACTTTTTTAGGGATTTTTTATTCCTTTTGAATAATGAAAATTGCAGGCTTCTTGTGCAGATCTACTGCTTGATGCTTCCAATCTTGTACTGAAAGGGTCTTAATAAACTCTGATGGTAAAGTAATATCTGCCGCAACACAAAGGCTTGTTGTTGGTGACAAAGCTGCTTTTAAATCTGTAAACATTTTTTCATTTCTATAGGGAGTTTCAATAAAAATTTGTGCCTGATTTTTTTCCTTTGAAAGTTTTTCTAGTGCTTTAACGGTCTTCTTTCTTTCGTCTTTATCAATGGGCAAGTACCCATTAAATGCAAAATTCTGCCCATTCATGCCGGAACTCATCATTGCCATTAAAATGGAACTTGGGCCCACCAAGGGAACCACTTGAATATTATTTTCATGTGCTAATTTCACAATACTCGCTCCGGGATCTGCCACTGCTGGCACACCAGCTTCCGACAATAACCCTACGTTAATCCCTTCTTTGCAAACATCTAAATATCTTCTTGTTTCTATTTCTTTTGCATACTTATCCAAAGACATAATTTGCAATGAAGGTTGGGACTTTTTAGGTGAAATTTTTTTGATAAATTTTCTTGCCGTTTTTTCATTTTCGACAATATAATAGTCAATTTGCTCTACGACCTTTTTCACCGATAATGGCATTACCTCTAAAGGTTCCGTATCTCCTAAAGTTGTGGGAATTAAATAGAGTTTACCAATCATTCGTTATATTTTTGAACTAAAGGGATCTTAGAAAGTTAACTTTTTGGTTAAATCGTCTACATACTTTCTAAACTGCTTGTCTGTTTCTGTTAAATTATCAACAGTTTTACAAGCATGCAATACAGTTGCATGATCTCTTTGCCCAATTTGATTGCCAATACTTGCTAAAGATGTTTTGGTCAACCTTTTTGCAAAAAACATGGCCAATTGTCTTGCTTGAACAATGTGACGCTTGCGTGTTTTTGACTGCAAGGTAGCAACATCCATGTCGAAATACTTAGAGACTTCTTTCTGAATGTAATCGATGGAAACTTCTTTCTTAGTGTTTTTAACAAATTTATCTACAATCTGCTTAGCAAGCTCTAAAGAGAACTCTCTCCTGTTAAAAGAAGCTTGAGCAATCATAGAAATGATCACGCCCTCTAATTCTCTAACGTTCGACTTTATATTTTTGGCAATATACCCTACAATGTCTTCTGGCATTTCTACACCATCTCTAAATAATTTATTTTGTAAGATAGAAATTCTAGTTTCATAATCTGGTGCTTGTAATTCTGCAGACAGTCCCCATTTAAAACGAGATAGCAAACGCTGTTCTATGTCTTGCATGTCTACGGGCGCCTTGTCTGAAGTTAAAATTACTTGTTTTCCGTTTTGGTGTAGGTGGTTAAAAATATGGAAAAACACATCCTGTGTTCCCGCTTTACCGGATAAGAATTGAACATCGTCAATAATTAAAACATCAATCATTTGATAAAAATGAATAAAATCATTTCTAGTATTTGACTTTACGGAATCTATAAATTGTTGGGTAAATTTTTCTGAAGAAATATACAGTACTGTTTTGTCTGGATATTTGTCTTTTATGTCTACCCCTATTGCATGCGATAAATGTGTTTTCCCTAAACCGACACCTCCATAAATTAACAATGGATTGAAAGAAGTGCCTCCAGGCTTATTGGCAACTGCCATTCCTGCGGAACGCGCCAATCTATTGGAATCTCCTTCTACAAAGTTTGCGAAATTATAATTAGGATTTAGCTGAGACTCAATTTTAACCTTTTGTAACCCTGGAATCACAAATGGGTTCCTTAACTCTCTTTTCCCAGAGTCTAAAGCAACGGTTACGTTTTGAGGTTTTAGAGGATTTCTGTTTGAACTTGGGATTTTAACAATTTGCGGTCTATTACTGCTGTAATTGTTTTCCATTTTAACATCGTAAATCAATTTGGCATCACTCCCCAATTGTCTTACTAAAGCAACTCTCAACAATTTGATATAATGCTCCTCTAACCATTCATAAAAAAATTTACTCGGTACTTGAATCGTCAGTGACTCCCCAGATAATTTCACGGGTTTTATAGGTTCAAACCAAGTTTTGTATGCTTGTGGTTTAATGTTGTCTTTGATAAAAGTCAAACATTGGTTCCAAACTGATTCAGCAGTTAAAGTCATTTAGTGTTGCAGGTACTTGAGATTATTAATTTGGTTGAAAAACGGGATTTTAATCCGGTTTGTTCGGGGTCTACAAAAATGTGAATAAAATTCAATATAAAAAAATGAATCTGCTATTGATTATTAATTATTTTTTACGTATAATCGACAAACAAAATTTATTTATACCAATTGAAAAAATCAACAACAAAAACAAGAGTTCGATATTCAGAAACAGATCAAATGGGAGTAGTCTATCACGGGAACTATGCTCAATTTTTTGAGTTGGGAAGGACCGAATGGCTCCGCTCTTTGGGCGTTACTTATAAAAACATGGAAGTCAGCGGAATAATGCTCCCTGTAATTTCTTTAAAATGTAATTTTATAAAATCAGCATTGTACGACGACGTTTTAACCATTCATACTTTTTTAAAAAAAGAACCCCTAGTAAAGATTGAGTTTGACTATGAAATAAAAAATCAAGATGCAGAACTTATTTGTACAGGAAATACCGTTCTAGCTTTTATGAATTCCGAGACCCTAAAACCAATCCGTTGTCCAGAATACCTATTAACAGGATTAGGATACTAGTTAATTGCAACTTCAGCAGGTGTAAATAGCAAATTATAATAAATGAGCACAGGAGAAACTGACGCTGTCTTTACCCCTTTAAAAGGCTATTCTGAAACTTTTATGGCCACCTTGTATAAGGTATCGAAAATTGTAAAGATGGTCTCTGCGTCATTTTTTCGAACGGCGATGGTATATTGACAATCCATTTCTAATTTCTGGTCTACAATGTCAATGTTTCTCTCTTTGATAATCCTCATTACCGAATTCATAAGATCATAATTGAAAGTCAATGTATACGTTATATTGATGGTTTTTTCTAAAATATCAGACGCTTCCAGTGCCATTTGAGCAGACAACTTATAAGCAGACATTAGACCTCCAACGCCTAATTTAGTGCCCCCAAAATAACGCACAGAAACAATTAAGATATTGGTGACTTCAAAAGCCTGAATTTGACCATAAATAGGCATTCCTGCTGAATTATTTGGCTCTCCATCATCATTTGCTCTGAATCTAATTTTTTCAATTCCTAACTGATAGGCATAGCAAAAATGCCGCGCTGTGTGGTGTTTTTTTCGAAGTATTTCTAAAGTTTCTTTTACGGCGTCTTCCGAGGCAACAGGAAAAGCATATCCAAAAAACTTACTCCCTTTTTCCTTAAAAAGTGTTTCTTTTGAAGGCGCTTCTATAGTCTTATAAACATCTTCCATTTTTTTAGATTGAATGCGATTGAACTTTACTAGTGTTTATGGCGAATACTATGCAATGGTAACCAATACAATTCCTAAAATTGCCAGAACAACTCCTATTTTATTCTTTAAACTGAATTTCTCCTTAAAAAAAAGTAAGCCCACTAAGGTGGAAACAATTACGATGGCTACATTGTTTACTGTAAAAAGTGTAGAACTTTCTATGTTTTTATTTTGAAGTGCTTTCATTAAAAAAACAATAGAATAATAGTTTGGAACTCCTAAAATAATTCCTGCAAGCACATTTTTTAAGCCAAAAGCTTCTCTTTTTTTTATAGTTCTAATCGTTAAAATGACAAATCCAAAAATAGCAGCAATCCCAAACAAACTTCCTGAAAAGACTGAAACATCAGCATCTGCGACATAATTTACTTGCACATACTTTAACAACGTATCAATTGTTCCAGAACCTATAAACAAAAGTACCGGAAAAAGCAAAGTACCGTTTTTCTCTTGTTTTTCCTCTTTTACGGAAGAGAGATAGACCGCAATTAATGCAATCACAATACCTAATATCTTAAAAAAAGTAACCGATTCATTGTACAAGAAAATCCCAAATAAAATAGGAACAACTACAGACATCTTACCCGCAATAGAGGTTACAGAAACACCGTTTTTTTGAGCAGTCATTGCCATCACAAAAAAGATCGCAATAAATAAAGCACCTAAAACTAAAGCACCTGGAAACCAAGGCTCTAAGTAAATTTCAAGAATTGGAATTTGTCTTTCTGCCAACAAAAACCCCATAGAAAAGGCGACAATATAATTTATAAAAATAGCTTTTAAGACATCTACCTTGTAAATCCCAAAATACTTAAAAATAACAAATAATCCTGTAGAAAAAAGGATACTTAAGAGTAAGAAAATCAATTTATAATATGTTTTTAGTGAATAATTCTACCACGTCCTCATTGCCTGGAATTAAATGCCAAACCTGAATTCCCAGAGATTTTGCGGCTATTGTATTTTCTTTTGTATCGTCTATGAAAAGCGTTTCCTCCGCAATTAAATGATTGGCTTCCAACACAAAGTTATAAATGTCCTTGTTTGGCTTTCGAAGGCGCAGTTCGTGCGACAAATAGAATTGCTCAAAACAATTTTTAAAAGCAGTATACAATTCTATTCCCCAGTCATTCTGTATCCAGGAAATATGCAAATCGTTGGTATTGCTTAATAGAAATAATCGATATTTTTTATTTTTTGCTAACTCTTGAATAAATTTCAAACGCTTTTCTGGGAAATCTAATAAAATAGCATTCCATGCTGCGGAGA
>DPRC01000018.1:8142-8770 GCA_003537695.1 Polaribacter sp. | reverse complement strand
CTTTCTGTTGCACTGGTCCTCAACTTGCGTTGGACGGATGTTATCCGCTATGATACTCTGTGGTGTCCGGACTTTCCTACATGCTAAAAAACATGACGATAAGATAAGCCTGCTTATTTTTTAATATTTTGGTTAAAAAGTAATTAATTTTCATAAAAAACCCACTCAATAAATTGAGTGGGAAAATTGCTATGAAAAAGAAAAAGTGTTGCTAATAAATCAACAACATCACAAATGTAAGATTATTATCCTGTAAAAAATAACATTTTTTATAAAAAAAGTTGTTAAAAAAAACTTTTACTATAAAATATCTAGATAATTTATAAAATAGCTTTCATTATGAAAACATATCCTTTACTTTTTCAAAAAAAGACTTATCCGACTTGTTTGGAGCAGGTCTAAAATTTTGATGATCGGACATCTCCTCGAAAAATTGCTTTTGCGTTTTATCCAACTCTTGCGGTGTCCAAACGTTGATATGAATTAGAAAATCTCCTGTTCCATAGCGCTCGATACTTGGCAACCCTTTTCCTTTCAATCTTAATATTTTACCGGATTGTGTGCCTCCGTCAATTTTAATTTTTACTTTCCCAGAAACCGTATCTACTTCTTTACTTGTTCCAAGAAC
>DPRC01000018.1:0-7742 GCA_003537695.1 Polaribacter sp. | reverse complement strand
GGAATTTCTTCAATTAATACAAGAAGATCTCCAGCGATGGAATTCTTACCAGGAGCCTCATTCCCTTTTCCTCCTACTTTCAATTGTACACCCTCTGTAACTCCTGCAGGAATGCTAATAGAAACCGTTTCTTCCTTAATAAGTAAACCTTGAGCATCTGCATCATTCGGTTTATTATTTATAATCTCACCAGCACCAGAACATGTTCCACAAGTAGCTGCAGTTTGCATTCTTCCTAAAATAGTATTAGTAATTCGCATTTGCTGGCCAGAACCATCACAAGTAGTACATGTTTTATAAGAAACACCCTCCGCTTGCATTTTACGTCTCACTTTCACCTTTTTCTCAGCACCCTTAGCGATTTCTTCTAAAGTAAGCTTTACGCGAATGCGCATATTGCTTCCTTTCACACGTGCTTGACGTTGGCCTCCGCCACCACCAAAACCGCCAAAACCGCCGCCACCGCCGCCGCCAAAAATATCACCAAACTGACTAAAGATATCATCCATATCCATACCGCCGCCGCCAAAACCACCTCTACCGCCACCTTGAGGACCATCTAAACCGGCATGACCATATTGATCATATCTTGCTTTTTTATTGTCGTCACTTAAAATTTCGTAGGCTTCCGCAGCTTTTTTAAAGTTTTCTTCGGCAGTTTTATCATCTGGGTTTTTGTCAGGATGGTATTTAATTGCCATTTTTCTGTACCCTTTCTTAATTTCTGCTTGAGAAGCAGATTTTGAAATATCTAATGTTTCGTAAAAATCTTGTTTTGCCATTTTTTACAATTGAAAATCAAAAATTGAAAGATTAAAAAAATCACCAATTCGTAATTTGTAATTTATAATTGTTTTCTTATTGCCCAATCACTACTTTAGGGTACCGCACTACTTTCTCTCCTAACTTATACCCCTGCTCTACGCAATCGATGATTTTTCCTTTCAAATCTTCTGAAGGTGCAGGTATTTGAGTAATTGCCTCATGAATTTCAGCGTCAAAAATATCTCCCGCTTTTGTTTCCACTTTTGACAATCCTTTCGTCTCTAAAGTCTTATAAAATTTTTGATAAATCAATAAAACTCCTTCTCTTAATTCTGCTGCTACTTTATTTTCTTTATCTTCTTCTGTATGTGTAAGTGCACGCTCAAAATCATCCACTATTGGCAGTAAAGATGTCATTAGTTCTTGTCCTGCAGTTTTAAACAACTCTATTCTCTCTCTTGTTGTTCTTTTTTTGTAGTTCTCAAATTCTGCAAACAATCGTAAAAACTTATCTTTTTCAGCTTGAATTAACTCCTCAGCAGTAGGTACTTCTTCCACTACTTCCGCTTCAATATCCTGATTTTCTTCAGCTTGAATTGTTTCTTGTTCGTTTACTATTGCTTCTTCTTCTATGTTGTCTTTTTTACTCATTACTTAGTCATCGTTAAATTGTCTACTTCAAAGGGGCAAAAATGTTGCCAACAAAAAAATAGTGTCAAACTGACACTATTTTTATTTTACAAACAGGTACTACCTTAGCCCTCTATTCTTTCTATTTTAGCTCCAATCGACTTTAATCTTGCTTCGATATTTTCATAGCCTCTGTCTATTTGTTCAATATTATTTATAATGGACGTTCCTTTTGCAGATAAGGCGGCAATCAATAATGAGATGCCTGCTCTAATATCTGGAGAAGTCATTTTTGTCGCTTTTAATGAACTCTCAAAGTCAAGGCCAATTACTGTGGCTCTATGTGGATCGCATAAAATAACTTTTGCACCCATATCTATTAATTTATCTACAAAGAATAATCTGCTTTCAAACATTTTTTGATGAATTAAAACAGTTCCCTTTGCTTGCGTAGCTATTACCAAAACAATACTCAAAAGATCTGGAGTAAACCCAGGCCAAGGAGCGTCTGCAACCGTTAATACGGATCCATCGATATAGTTCTGAATTTCATAAGATTCTTGTTCAGGAATATAAATATCGTCGCCTCTTTTTTCTAATTTGATTCCTAATTTTCGAAATACATTTGGAATTTGTCCTAAATTTTCCCAGCTCACATTTTTAATTGTCAACTCAGAACGTGTCATCACTGCAACCCCAATCCAAGAACCAATTTCAATCATGTCTGGCAACACTGTATGTTCACAACCACCTAAAGAAGCAACGCCTTCAATTACTAATAAATTAGAACCAACGCCTGAGATTTTTGCACCCATCGAATTCAGCATTTTCGATAATTGCTGAATATAAGGTTCGCAAGCTGCGTTGTAAATTTTTGTAGTTCCTGTTGCCAATACAGCTGCCATTAAAATGTTGGCCGTTCCTGTTACAGAAGCCTCATCCAATAGCATATCTACACCCTGTAGTTCCTTTGCTTCTACTCCGTAAAAAGATTCTTCTTTGTTATATCTAAACGTCGCACCCAATCTAATAAAACCTTCAAAATGGGTATCTAAACGTCTTCTTCCTATTTTATCTCCTCCTGGACGTGGAATATATCCTTTTCCAAAACGTGCTAATAAGGGCCCTACAATCATAATAGATCCTCGTAAAGAGCTTCCATCTCTTTTAAATTCTGCAGATTCTAAATAGCTTAAATTAACGGCATCTGCCTGGAAAGAATAAGAATTCCTACTTAGTTTTTCAACCTTAACACCGAGCTCTCCAAGAATAAAAATAAGCTTATTTACGTCAATTATATCAGGAACATTTTTTACAACTACTTTCTCTGGAGTTAATAAAACCGCACAAAGAATTTGCAACACTTCATTCTTAGCTCCTTGTGGAGTAATGGTTCCGTTTAATTTATGACCGCCTTCAATTTTAAATGATGCCATAGAATCTTATCTTTTTCTATTCTTATGTTGATTGTTATGCTGGGGCTTCTTGTGTACTGTTTTAGAACTGCTTTGTCCTTGAGAATTTCTTTTCCTTAACAAACTGCTACTTTCAGAAAGTGCTTCCTTTGTTTCTCTTAAGTCAATTTTCCCATCTGATAAATCAAATAAATGCTTAAAAATAATTGCATCATCCACAGTATCTTTATTCCAGTTTAAATAACACTTCTTCATGTGGTTGGCTATGGTAAAAACCAATGCATCTTTCTTTTCGCCATCCTCCCAACTCAAAGCAATGTCTATCATTGTTTGAATATTATTACCGTAATATCGATATCTTGATGCTGATTTTGGATATGGCAATCCCTCAGGCTTTTCTTGTAACTCCTCTTTTGATGGCTGCGGATATGGAGATGCAACATCTAATTTAAAGTCTGCCATGATAAACAACTGATCCCAAAGTTTGTGTTTAAAATCTGGGACATCACGCAAATGTGGCTGTAAATTCCCCATCACATCTACGATGGCTTTGGCCATTTTATCTTGCTCCTCTTTCGTTTCTAAAGCCAAACAATGGTCTACTAGTTTTTGTATGTGCCTACCGTATTCCGGTATTATCATCAACGGTCTCTCTGAATTATATTCTAAATCGAATGTCATTTATTTATTTTTGAAGTCTTCTTGCTGCGCAAGAATTAAGTACTATTTTATTGAAGTCCTTTCGGATTGCAAAATAACAATTTATTTTTAGTTTTTTTAGCCAATCACTTTTAATTTAGCGAATTGCAAGAGTAATTTCTTTTTTCCTGCGGTTGCAAATTGAATTTCTGCTTTTTTATCAGGCCCTTTGCCCTCTACACCCAATACGGTTCCCGTACCAAAACGATTGTGTTCTACAATATTCCCTTTGATAATATCACCATCAAAAAGATTTATTTTTGGTGTCACTTGGGAGACCTTTTTTAAATTTGTAGGAAGAACAACCTCTTTGTTTTTGGCCAAATCACGTTCCATCTTTTTCCGCTGAATGGGTTTCTGAAAACGAATTCCCTTCGGAGCATCCTCAAAGATACTTTTATCTACAAAACGGTTTATAGCGGGCTCTGGTGCCTTTGGCGTAAGATAATGCAAGTATTGCGCGTCTATCTCTTCTAAGAATCTACTTGGCTCTGCATCCACCAACTTCCCCCATCGATAGCGCGTTTGTGCGTAGGTTAAATAAGCTGCCTTCTCTGCACGTGTCAAAGCTACATAAAACAATCTGCGTTCTTCCTCTAGCTCGCTTCTTGTGCTCATACTCATCGCAGAAGGAAATAGATTTTCTTCTAATCCAACCACATAAACATATAAGTATTCCAGCCCCTTGGATTGGTGAATGGTCATTAATGAAACCGTTGGTTCGTCATCCTTTTTTTCTGAATCAAAATCTGTTGCCAATGCCACATCTTCTAAAAATGAAGTCAGCGAAGCATCTTCACCCTGCTCTATTTTATCTGTAATAAAATCTTTAATTCCATTTAACAATTCTTGTATATTCTCAACTTTACTAACCGCTTCTGGAGTACCATCTTTTTCTAAATCCTTAATAAACTTCGCCTCTTTTACAACGATTTCCGCAATTTCAAAGGCGTTTTTCGTCTGCGAATCTATCTGCAGTCGCAGCATCATATTCATAAAATTCTGAAGCTTATTTTTAGTCCCAGCATTTATTTTAAGATCAATCTTATCAATATATTTTAAAACATCAAAAATGGATTTTTTATAATGATTTGCGGCAATCGTTAATTTGTCTATAGTAGTTGCACCAATGCCTCTTGCCGGATAATTGATAATTCTTTTTAATGCTTCCTCATCGTTCGGATTGATTAGTATCCGCAAATAAGACAGTATATCTTTGATTTCTTTACGCTGATAAAAAGAGATTCCTCCATAAATTTTATAATCAATTCCTTTTTTACGAAGCGCATCTTCAATGGCTCTTGATTGCGAATTTGTTCTGTATAAAACACAAAAACTATCCGAGCTCAACTGATGGTTCATTTGATTTTCCCAAATTGACTGTGCTACAAACCGTCCTTCTTCACCATCAGAAATCGTCCGCATTACATTAATCGCCTCTCCAGCATCGTTCGAAGTCCAAACTTCTTTGTCTAGCTTGGTTTTATTCTTTGCAATGATCGAGTTTGCCGCATTTACAATATTGCTTGTAGATCTATAATTTTGCTCCAGCTTAAATGTTTTCACATCTGGATAGTCTTTCTGAAAGTTTAAGATATTCTGAATATTTGCTCCTCTAAAACTATAAATACTTTGAGAATCATCCCCTACTACGCAAATATTTCCAAACTTATCTGCCAAGGCTCGAACAATAATATATTGCGAATGGTTGGTATCTTGATACTCATCCACCATAATATATTTAAAACGATTTTGATACTTTGCGAGCGTTTCTGGAAAACGTGCTAGTAATTCATTTGTTCTCAGTAATAAATCATCAAAGTCCATGGCACCTGCCTTGAAGCAACGTGCAACATATTCTTTATAAATCTCTCCTACTTTAGGTCTGCTTGCATGCAGGTCTGCCTCTTGCATGTCTGCACTGTTAAAATAAGCACGCACGGTAACCAAACTATTTTTAAAAGAAGAAATTCTCCCTAATATTTGCTTGGGCTTGTAGCGTTCTTTATCCAAGCCCATCTCTTTGATAATAGCACTGATCAACCGCACAGAATCTTGTGTATCGTAGATGGTAAAATTACTTGGAAACCCCAATTTGTCTGCCTCTGATCTTAAAATACGTGCAAAAACGGAGTGAAAGGTTCCCATCCACAAATTTTTTGCTTCTCCATCACCAACCACCGTCGCAATTCTTTTTTTCATTTCTTTTGCCGCCTTATTTGTAAATGTGAGCGATAAAATATTAAAAGAATCAACGCCTTGCTTCATCAAATGTGCTATGCGATACGTTAATACACGTGTCTTGCCAGAACCTGCGCCAGCAATAATAATCATGGGCCCGTCTTTTTGCAAAACTGCTTGCTTTTGGGCATCGTTTAAGGAATCTAAGTAACTGTTCAAGCTGTTTTATTTTGAAGTATATAAAGTCCCAATTTAACCAAAGTATTTGTTTTTTCACAGGAAGCCTCGGCTTTTTTATTCACAACTTATACCCAGTTCCTGTGCTCTAAAAAACCAATAACTTCTTCTTTTTTATGAAAAATAATAGTAAGAATCTTATCTTCGGCTTTCAATCTATGTATTTCAATTATGGAAGATAAAATTTTAGAAAGTATCGGGTATCTTTTACCAGCAATAGTAACGGGACTGGTGGCATATTTCATGTTTTCCGGCTTTATAAAACACAGCCTTACAGAAAAAAGAATGGAAGTACGCGCTGCACAGAAAAAGGAAGTTCTTCCTATAAAACTACAAGCTTGTGAGCGTTTATTATTGTTTTGTGAGCGTATAAATCCCGTAAAAATGCTTCTACGCATTCCACCCATTTCTACCAATACAGCGGACTACTTGCAATTATTAATTGCAAATATAACGCAGGAGTTTGAGCACAACTTCGTGCAGCAAATCTATGTATCTGAAGAGACTTGGACTGCTATTATGGCCTCAAAAAATGCCGTTACGAATACATTAAGACAGGCAGCAGAAAATTCTAAATCTGCAAATGATTTGCGTGAGCATATTTTACTAGGGTATTCTCAGAAGCTTCCTCCAACAGAAACAGCCGTTGCCTTTATAAAAAAGGAAGTCCGTGATCTTTTATAATAAAAAAGCCTTCTTTTGAAAAGAAGGCTTTTTTTATAAGAAAGATATACGTAATTAAAATTGTAAGCGCAGCCCTACTTTGAAGTTTCTTCCTCTTGTTTCATATCCAAAGACATCGTCATAATCTTCATTTAAAAGATTTGTGGCAGCCATGAAAAAAGTAACAGAGCCTTCTAAAACCTTATAGTTTGCCATAAAATCTAATACTTGATATTGTTCTAGCAATACATCCTCTCCAGCTGTTCCAAAAGAACCATACCTGTCAAAAATTGTTCTTTCCCCTACATTTCTATACGTAAAGTTAAAAAAGGCGTTCTTAAAAGGAGTTACATCAATTCCGGCCACTAATTTGTTTGCAGGTATGTAATCATTAAAGTCCTCTAAAACATCTCTATCTATATAGGTATAAGAAGCATTTACCGTTAAAAAAGAATTTGGTACCACTTTGGTTTGTATTTCAATACCGTTAGCATCAGACGAACTGTTGCCGTATGTATATGTTGTATTGTCATAAATAATAGCATTTACCTCTTTTCTATTGAAATAGACAAGCCCTGCAGACAACCAATCTTTGTAGCGCGCGTCTACACCAACTTCAAAAGTTTCATTTGTTTCTGGCTTCAGATCGATATTTCCAGAATATCCGTCATATAACTGGTATAAACTTGGTGCGATAAATGCGGTGCTGTAAGAGGTTAATAATTTTACAGTAGCATTGTCATCTTTTACAACAGAATACGCAAGGTTTCCATCATATACAAACTGATTTCCATATACATTGTGCATATTTAAACGACCACCAACGTTGGCACTTATGCCATACTTAGAAATGTATACAAGACTTGCATACGGATCTAAAGTATTAAAATTAGCGACCTCTTTGTCTATGGTTCCAAATGGATTTTCACTTTGATTGCTGTGCTCTTGATAATTTACCCCTGCAATTAATTGGAATTGATTTGAAAATTCATATTTATTCACCAAGTCTAAAAAAAGACTGTTTCCCTCAAATTGGTAGTTGTCTAAGGTATTTGAAAAAGAATTGAACTGATTCAAACCTCTTTTCACTGAATTGACCGCAGCCAATAAATACAATTGTCCTTTTGTATAGGTATAGCTAGGTTTCACACC
>DPRC01000167.1 GCA_003537695.1 Polaribacter sp. | reverse complement strand
CCATCAATCTCTTCAAACTTTCAATTCAGGAATTTAGATAATTCAACAATAACCGATATTTCTGCGGCAGTAGAATTAAGGGAGACAAATGCTTCAGGAACTCTTGTTGCTATAAATGCTATTTTAAGTGACGATAATTCAACAATTACGATTGTTCCATCAGAATTGTTAAACACTACTTCCACCTATTGGTTTGGTGTCATAGACAGTGCTATCGAATATAAAGAAAGTGATATACCAGTTACAGGATTGTTTTCTACTTTTACCACAACAGCAGACGCTGCAACTTTAGTTAGCTATAATGATTTTGAAGGAACTTCTTTGATGTCAGTATCAGAATCTATGGGAGGTACTCCTGGTGCTTACGACATTGTCACGGATCCAATAGGAGGTGCCAATATGGTTCAGCAATGGGTAAAAGGAAATACCTGGGGTGGCTGGGAAAGAATACATTTTGAACTAAATGCTGCTTTTGATGCAAGTAAAGATGATATTTTTTCCTTTAGAGTTTATTCGCCTGTTCGAACAAATTTTATGCTAAAATTAGCAGATGCAAAAGAAGATGGCGATCAAAATGCTGTTTTTGAGCAGTACGGGGATATTTTAATAGCGAATCAATGGCAAACAGTATATGTCGATACTTCAGAGTTAGCAGACGGTTTAAGTTTAAACCATGTTTTTGTTTTTTTAGGTCCAGGTCAAGCCAATATAACTGGGACTTTCTATGTAGATGATTTAAAAGGGCCTCAATTACAAGGCACTGCATCTGTAAAATATTTTGATAAAAATAGTTTTCAGTTCTTTCCAAACCCTGCGAATGATAAGATTTATTTTAGTAATCTAGAGGGGGAAAAAGTAATTAGAATTTTTGATATTAATTCTAAACAAGTGCTTAAAAAGACAATAGACGCCAATGATTTATCTATTAAAAATTTAAAACCTGGCTTCTACTTTTTAGAAATTAACGGTCAGTATAAAAAGTTGATCAAAGAATAATTAAAAGTATATAAATAAAATAACAAAACAGGAGCTGCGCCTCCTGTTTTGTTTACTTTAAAAAATAAATATGAGCAAACTAAGGCTATTATTTTTAAAATTAGTACCAGTTGTATTTGTATTCCTTACCACGTTAGTATGTGCGCAAAAGGTCCTTGTTTCGGGAGAAGTGGTAGATGATATCGGTAATTTTCTTCCTGGAGTATCTGTAGTAGTAAAAGGCACTTCAAATGGAACATCAACAGATTTTGATGGAAAATATGTTTTAAATATTAAAACACCAAACGCAACAATCACCTTCTCTTATTTAGGATATGCACCTCAAGAGATCGTGGTGGCAGCTCAAAAAAAGATAAATGTAATTCTTAAAGAAAGTTTCGATCAACTAGACGAAATCCAGGTAGTTGCATTTTCAAAACAAAAAAAGAATAGTGTAATTGGTTCGATCACTACTTTAAAAGTATCAGAGCTAAAACAGCCTACTTCAAACATTACAAATACATTAGCAGGTCAAATTTCGGGATTAATTTCATACCAAAGATCAGGGGAACCGGGCGCAGATAATGCAGCCTTTTTTATTCGAGGCGTAACCACTTTTGGTTTTAATAACAGTCCACTTATCTTATTAGATGGATTGCAAATAACCACTTCTGACTTAGCGCGTTTAGAACCAGATAATATTGCTTCTTTTTCTATTATGAAAGATGCTACTGCAACTTCTTTATATGGAGCACGAGGCGCAAATGGAGTGGTATTGGTAACCACTAAAATTGGAAAAAAAGGAAAAGCAAAGGTATCGGTGCGGTACGAAAGCTCTATGTCTAGTCCTTCTAAAATAAATAGTTTTTTAGGTTCTGTAGATTATATGGAGTTATATAATAGAGCGCAGCGATCCCGAGATCAATCTGCCAATTTATTGTATTCAAAGCAAAAAATAGAAGGGACTAGAAATGGTTTAAATCCAAATATTTACCCAGATGTAGATTGGTATCGTGAGCTCTTTAAGGATTTTGCGTTAAACAAGCGTTTAAACGTAAATATTAACGGAGGTGGAGAGGTAGCACAGTATTATCTTTCGGTAACAAATGCGAATGAAACAGGTTTGTTAAAGGTAGATCCTTTAAATAATTTTAATAGCAATATAGATATAAACAGATCTAACTTAAGAGCAAACATTAATATCAATTTAAGTAAAACAACGAAGGTTGCTGCCAAGTTTTACTCATTATTCGAACGTTATAACGGCCCAATTGTAAGTGCTTCAGATATTTTCTATCAGGTATCGCAAGCAAATCCAGCAAATTTTCCAAAGACCTATGACTCAGATGAAGCAACTGCGAACTTTAATCACACCTTGTTTGGTAATAAAGGTAATGGTGGGTTTCCAAATCCATATGCAGAGAGTGTAAGAGGATATAAAGACCGTTTTTCGAATACAACATTGGCACAATTTCAAATCAAACAAGATTTAAGTTTTATCACAGAAGGATTAAAGTTAAGAGCAATGGCTTCTGTTAGAACGTATACGGAAAGCCAAAATGAAAGGAGTTATACACCTTTTTATTATGGGTCTAATGAGACACAGACACCAGAAGGTGTTGTAAATGCACTCTATCAAATTCAAGAAGGTACAGAATTTTTAAATTCCCCAAGTGTTGGTAATAATGGGAATAGTAATTTTTATTATGAAGCGGTTTTAGAATACAACAAAACAGTGAAAGAGAAACACGAATTTGGTGGTTTATTAGTAACCTATTTTCAAGAAGCCTTAAACACCATTAGTGGAGGAAATGCCGCGTTTTCAACGCTACCAGCAAGAAATAACGGAGTTTCAGGGCGTGCTGCTTATAATTATGGCAGCCGGTATTTTGGTGAATTTAATTTTGGATACAATGGTTCAGAAAAATTTGCAAAGAAAAACAGATTTGGATTTTTTCCATCTGTAGGGTTTGGTTGGATTATTTCGAACGAAACTTATTTTGAAGAAAATATTCCATCGGTTAATTTATTGAAGTTAAGATATACTTATGGGCTAGTAGGGAATGACGGTATTTCAAGTGCCAGTGATCGTTTCTTCTATTTGTCAGATGTAAATATTAACAATGGAGGCACTGGCTACTCTTTTGGATCCAATTACAACAATTATTACAACGGATATATCGTGAACAGATATGCCAATGAAAATGTTACTTGGGAGGTTGCAACCAAGACAAATTATGGGTTGGAGCTAGGACTTTTTAATAAAATAAATATTATTGCAGATTATTTCACGGAAAAACGTAGAAATATTTATATGGAGCGCCAATACATTCCTGAAACCTCCGGTTTAACTACTTCAATTGATAGTAATATTGGAGAGGTATTCACGCAGGGTATCGATTTATCTATTGATTATAACCACGCTTTTAGTGGTGATTTCTATATCACAGCGAGAGGTAATTTTACATATTCAACAAATGAGATTGTGGCCAATGGGGAACCTGAATTTCAAAACAAGAATTTGAGTAGATTGGGATATCCTGTAAATCAGCAATGGGGGTATGTAGCTGAGCGCTTATTTGTAGATCAAGAAGACATTGACAACTCTCCGGAGCAATTTAACGGGTTTTCAACTACAAATTCATACTTACCAGGGGATATAAAATATACAGATATCAATCAAGATGGAGTTATAAATGAGTCCGACCAAACACCAATTGGAAAGCCAAATGTGCCAGAAATTGTATATGGTTTTGGAGTTTCTGCAGTGTATAAAGATTTTGATCTTTCTCTGTTCATGCAAGGTTCTGCAAGGTCTTCATTTTTTATAAATCCAAATGATATTTCGCCGTTTGTAAACGAAAGAAATGCTTTGAGTATTATTGCAGACAATCACTGGTCAGAGAACAATCCAGATCCGAATGCCTTTTGGCCTCGATTATCTACTTATGAAATTGAGAACAATCAGAAACCGTCTACTTGGTGGCTTAGAGATGGAGACTTTTTAAGGCTAAAAAGTGTCGAATTTGGTTATACAATACCAAAGAAGACAGGAAGAGTTTTTGAAAGTGCAAAAACAAGATTATATCTTACAGGTTTGAACCTATTAAATTTTGCTAAGTTTAAATTATGGGATCCTGAAATGGCTGGTAATGGACTTGGATATCCACCCCAAAGAGTT
>DPRC01000162.1:4904-5081 GCA_003537695.1 Polaribacter sp. | reverse complement strand
ATTGGAGAACTATGTGCTTCGCCAGTTGCGCTGTCTTTTATAACAAAACTAGCACCAATCAAATATGCCTCATTTATGATGGGTGCTTATTTTGCTGCTACCGGAATTGGAAATAAAGTAGCCGGGTTTATAGGTGGTCTCTCAGAAAATGCTGGAGATTTTGAAATTTTCACTGGA
>DPRC01000162.1:2800-4366 GCA_003537695.1 Polaribacter sp. | reverse complement strand
TAAATACAGGTTTGAAGGTTCAGAGATGAACAACAAGTTATTGATGGGGCACCCTTCTGGATTGTTTGTTTTATTTTTTACGGAAATGTGGGAACGCTTCTCTTACTATGGAATGCGTGCTATTTTAGTACTTTTTCTAACCTCCGCTTTAATAGACGGTGGCTGGGCTTGGTCTCGAGAGGATGCACTGGGACTTTATGGAACCTATACAATGTTGGTTTATTTTTCACCCATCCTTGGGGGTTGGCTGGCCGATAAATATTTTGGTTATAGAAACGCTATTGTTTGGGGTGCACTAATAATGGCACTAGGACACGCTGCAATGGCTTTTGACACTCCTTGGAGCTTGTATATTGGTATTGGACTATTGGTTGCAGGTAACGGATTGTTTAAACCGAATATGACCTCTATTATTAACGGAATGTATGTAAACGCGCAAGCGAAGAAAGATGGTGCATTTACCATTTTCTACATGGGTGTAAATGCCGGAGCTTTCTTAGGCATTTTACTTTGTGGCTACATTGGGGAAACCCAAGGTTGGCATTACGGATTTAGTCTGGCAGGAGTTTTCATGTTTCTTGGAACCTTACAATTTTGGTTAGCACAAGGAATCTTTGGTAAAGTTGGATTGTCTCCTTCCAAAGCGAAGGAATATGAGAATATTAGTGAAAATAAAGAAAGTACCACAACACACGAGGTGGTTCCACCCAATGTGCAAAGAGACCGGTACATCGTAGTAGGCGTTTTAGGCTTCTTTACGATTTTCTTTTGGGCAGCCTTCGAACAAGCTGGGGGATCCATGACCATCTTTGCAAAAGACTATACAAATAGAGTTTTAGAGGGAGATGCAGCAAGTCTCTTCAGAATAGCAAATACCCTACTGACCATTGTGCCTTTAGTTATTATAACCTATGTGCTGTTTAAGTTATTTCAAATAACATTTAAAAAGTACGCCTTGTCCAATCTTTTTTTAGGGACCAGTTTTGTAATTATTTGGGCAATTGTTCTGTGGATGTTGAACAACCAGTTTTCAGAAATAAAAACGGAAGTTCCCGCCTCTTGGTTTTCAATTTTAAATTCTTTTTATATCATTACTTTTGCGCCTCTTTTTTCTAAACTGTGGGAAAGCAAATACAATCCGTCTGCTACGGTTAAATTTGGGGCAGGGCTCATCCTTTTAGGTTTAGGTTTTGGAATACTTGCCTATGGCTCTGCAAGTATCTCACAAGGAGAACAAACGGCTTCTGTAAGTATGATCTTTCTAATTCTAGCATATTTACTTCATACTCTAGGAGAGCTTACACTTTCTCCTGTTGGCTTGTCATATGTGAGTAAATTAGTACCCGCTGCAAAAATTGGTCTGATGTATGGCCTTTGGTATATTGCCATCGGAATGGGAAATAAAGCTGCAGGCTCCATGGGGGGAATGATTGATACAATTACTGCTCAATATGACATGAGTACTTTCTTTTTGATTTTCACCATCATACCCATTATTGCAGGGCTTGTGTTAATGGCATTGACTCCCATAATGAATCGACTGATGCACGGAATAAAATAAAAGCA
>DPRC01000162.1:1017-2462 GCA_003537695.1 Polaribacter sp. | reverse complement strand
AAAATAAAAGCATCTCGATTCGATGCTTTTATTTTTTTTTGTAAATTTAGCCTCTAAAGAGTTTTCTAAAAGTCATGAAGTATTTTTTAACCCACACAGTATTTTTACTCGCCATTTTAACCAGTACTGCTCAGGATAAAGTAAACTGGTTGTCCTTTGAAGAGGCCATCTCCTTGAACAAAGAAAACCCTAAACCAATTTTAATAGATGTATATACTGATTGGTGCGGGTGGTGTAAAAAAATGGACAGAGATACCTATTCAAATAAAACGATTGTAAAAACAATTAATGATAATTTTTATGCTGTAAAATTAGATGGCGAAGAGAAACAAGATATTCTTTTCAACGGGCAAACTTTTAAATTTCAAGAAAATGGAAGAAAAGGCTATCATCAATTGGCAGCAGCATTATTGAATGGAAAACTCTCCTACCCCGCTACAGTTTTCATGAATAAGAAAGAAGAGTTAATCCAAAACATACCTGGTTACCATCAAAAAGAAAAGTTTGAGGTAATTCTTGCATTTTTTATGAATGAAAATTATAGAACCTACAAGTGGCAAGATTTTCAAAACAATTTTAAAAGCAACTTTTAAACCTAAGGTTGTAACATAAATGCTCCTTTTTGTCCAGTATCATGAAAAGGAATTGCATACTTTTCTGCGGTAGCTTTCCAACGATGAACGACACGCTTATAGTTTGATCCGTCTGCAATAATAAGGCTTGGTTCTAATGTCTTTATCAAGCGTTCTAAATTTATTTTTGGAGCATACTGCAAAATTACAATTGGCCGCTTCAAACCATGGAGTTGATAAATACCGAAGCTGTCTACAATTAAAATATCTTGAGAATTAAAATTAATATAATTTTTAAAACTTGTTTTTTTAATAGTGCGGATGCCTGCTCCAAGCGCATAGGACTGTAGCAAACTTATTGCTACTAACTTTACCGAATCTAAAGACGCTTGAATTTCTAATTTTCTTCCCCTTCTTATGCCCGTTATGGCGACTCTACTTTTATGAAATACGATAAAATCGGCGGTACTGTTGACATTTTTATCTTCAAATAGACATACCAACTGAAGGCAAAGTAACCCACTTAAAAAATACCCCAACCGCCAAATATTTTTCTTCATTAAAAATAAAACTCCTGCAAAAATAAGTGTATACAGTGCCAACATCAATAAAAATGACATTCCAATATCTTTAAATAGAAATACTTCTTGTAACGAAACCCAATTCACAAAGCCATTCATTAAAGAAATGAATCCCCCATACATTACTACTAAAAAAGAGGGAATCAGCTGCAACAAGGACAAAACAACAACTACAATTCCACCCATTAAAATAAGTCCTAAAAAAGGAACGATTACCAAATTAGAAGCTATAAATAGTCCGGGAAATTGGTGAAAATAATAAATACTTAAAGGTAGGATTCCTACTTGCGCA
>DPRC01000162.1:0-849 GCA_003537695.1 Polaribacter sp. | reverse complement strand
AGAGGGAATCAGCTGCAATAAGGATAAAACAACAACTACAATTCCACCCATTAAAATAAGTCCTAAAAAAGGAATGATTACCAAATTAGAAGCTATAAATAGTCCGGGAAATTGGTGAAAATAATAAATACTCAAAGGTAGGATTCCTACTTGCGCAGCAATTGACACCGTAATTAATTGCCATATTTTTTTACTGACTATAAATCTTGGCCTGTACATTACCACTAATCTTGGCTGCACCCATACGATGCCAAAAACAGCTAAATAACTCAATTGAAACCCCACGTCAAACAGAAACATTGGTTTGATAATTAACAGAAGTAACATCGAAGAAATTAAAGAAAATGCAACACTGTTTTTTCGCCGTACCGCTTGCCCAACTGCCACAAAAGTAAACATGGTAACTGCCCGCACGACAGAGGCAGAAAGTCCGGCAACAAATGCAAATACCCAAAGCACTAAAACAATACTAAAAGCTTTGAGATATTTTCCATGTTTTACTTTTTCTAAAGGGGTAAAAAGAAAAGATAAAATCAATAAAATAATTCCTACATGCAGACCAGAAATAGCCAAAATATGAATGGCACCTGCAGCTGCGTAGTCCGATAATAGTTCTTTAGAGACGGCCTGTCTTTGTCCTAGTAGCAAAGCGCTAAGGACTGCGAGCTCGTCCTTTTCAAAACCTTGTTTTAATAAGGAGTGTTGTACTTTATCTCTAAATTTAGCCGCAACACCTTGGAGCGTAGCCTTTGATTTTAAACGTTTTAAAACCTGATGTTTCTCTAAAAACAACTGATGATGGATGCCTTGTTTTGTTAAGTATGCTTTGTAATTAAATTGATTTGGATT
>DPRC01000096.1 GCA_003537695.1 Polaribacter sp. | reverse complement strand
CTTTTTTATGCTAGTTTCTCTCTAGCAGCTCCGCTTGTAGCACTTTCCTCCAACAAAGCTTTTATAATAGATAAAAAGCTAAGTTTAAGGGGTCGTAAAACAGCAGAAGAATATGTTTTTGGATACGATATGAATTCCGTTTCTGAATTAAAGGATAAGCTAAAAGACGATATGAATGTCTTGTATTACGAGTATTATGCTGCTTTTAAAGAACGTAATAAAAACAAGGCAGATCGATAAAAAAAAGACCATGAAGAAGAAAAATTCTTATGTTGGTGTTGCATTTATTATATTATTATTTGGAATTTATACAGTTCCAAAAGTGGTAGACCGCTTCAAAACAAACGCAGAGTTGGTGTACTTGTATACGAATGAACGCGAACCGAAAAAAAGAAAAGTCCCTGCATTTGAGTTTACAAATCAAGAGGGAGCCAGTATTACCAATAAGGATTATGAAAACAAAGTATATGTGGTAGAGTTTTTCTTTTCAACATGTCCTTCTATTTGTCCGATAATGAATCAAAAAATGGTTGCGATTCAAGACGATTTTTTTGGGAATCCTGAATTTGGAATTGCATCTATTTCTATTACTCCAGAAATAGATACACCAGACGTCTTGAAAGCCTATGCTAAGGAGAACGGGATTACACATAAAAACTGGCATTTGTTAACAGGGAAACCAGACGACGTTGTATTTGCGTTAGCAAAGCAAGGGTTTAAATTATATGCAGGTAAAGGTGCTGATGGTCACGGTGGTTTTGAACATTCTGGATACTTTGCTTTGGTAGATAAAAGTGGGTTTATCCGCTCTAGAAAGGATGAGAATGGAAATGTAATTATTTATTATAATGCTTTACAGGACAACGGTTTTCCCGATCAAATAAAAGAATTAAAAGAGGATATTAAAATTTTATTGAATGAGTAAATTAGCAAAAGAGAAGAAATATAAAAAAATTATTACGGTACTATCGGTCGTAATTCCTCTTGCTGTGGCTGCTTTATTTGGTGTGAATCTAAGAAGTTTAGGTTTCGATGTGGCACCTTTAACCTTCCTACCTCCGATGTATGCGACTATAAATGGAGTAACAGCCATTTTATTAATTGCAGCGGTGGTGGCAATTAAAAAAGGAAATAGAAAACTACACGAAACATTAAATACAGCAGCTATTGCTTGTTCCTTGCTGTTTTTATTGATGTACATCGCATATCACATGACCTCAGATTCAACAACATTTGGCGGTCAAGGAGCGATAAAATATGTCTATTATTTTATTTTAATTACACACATTGTGTTGTCTATTATTGTAATTCCTTTGGTATTGGTTACCTACATGAAGGCAAAACTTGGGCTTTTCACAGAGCATAAAAAAATAGCAAAGAAAACCTTTCCTATCTGGCTATATGTTGCCGTTACTGGTGTTATAGTCTATCTAATGATATCTCCTTACTATGTTTAAAAATAAATTATTGTATTCTTTTTTAGTCCTATTTTTATTTAATATCAAAGCTGGTTTTTCACAATGCGCCATGTGTAAAGCTGTGGTAGAGAATGGTGATGTCTCGATTGCAGAGGGTGTAAATAATGGTATTACGTATTTAATGGTGTTTCCGTACCTCTTAATAGGAATTTTATTTTTCACCATCTACAGGTATAATAAGAAAGTGAGGGCTTAGTTTTTTAAATAAGAACAAATACTGTAACATGTTCTGCTTTTCTGCGTCTTATGAATGGTGTAAAAAGTTGAATTTCTTCCACTTGAATGGAACCTGTTTAGTTTCATTGAAAATAAGAGTGCAGAAGTACTTCTCTTTTGATACAACGATGTATAAATTAATCTTCATAATATTAAATATCTTGAAAACGAAACTTATTATATTTGCAGTCTTGTGTGTTTCAGTTACAACTTTTTCACAAAAAAAGTGGACAATAAAAGAAGCTGTTGATCAAGCCTTAGCTAAAAACATTTCCATTCAACAAAATAAATTAGGGGTTGCACTTGCCAAACGGGATGTAGCAATTGCGAAAGGGAATTTCTTGCCAAATCTAAATGGAAATACAGGTGGTAATTTAAATTTTGGTTCTGGTTTTGACCCCGTTTCAAATAATAGAATTTCAACGAGTATTTTTGGTGGTTCTGTGGGTGTAAGTTCTGGATATACGGTGTTCAACGGATTTAGAAATACCAATACCTATAAACAGGCGCAATTAGGAGTTAAAGTGAGTTTGTTAGACTTGAAAAAAATAGAAAATGATATTTCTTTACGGGTCTTAAATACCTATTTAAATGTACTCTTTGCAAAGGAAAATTTAGAAGTTGCAAAAGTACAGGCGGCTATTAGTGAAAAGCAAATTGAAGCAGCGCGTGCTAGATTCCAAGCCGGTTCAGTCGCAAAAGGAGAGTTGTTGAATTTTAAGTCCACAGCAGCGAATGATTTACAAAATGTAATTTTACAAGAAAATGCATTAGATCTTGCCTTACTAACGATTGCACAACTGCTGCAAGAGCCCGTAGACGGCTTTGATATTGCACCCATAAAGGTGGTGAGTCCTTCGGCGGAGTTGTTTTTTCAAAACTCTGAAACTGTTTTTCAGCAGTCTTTAGATTATATGCCCGAAATTGCAAGAGCCAAACTCGCTATAGACAACGCAACTTTTAATATTTTACTAGCCAAAAGTAGTTTTTTACCTACAGTTACAGCTTCTTTGGGTTTGTCTACGAACTATGGATTTAATTTAAATTTACCGGAAGGAGTTTCGAATACGGCATTGTTTTCACAATTAGATAATAATCTTGGTTATGGCGGTGGTTTTAATATTAGTATCCCGATTTTCAATAGATTTCAAACGAAAAATAGAGTTGCACAATCTATCATTAACAAGGAAATTTCTGAAACGAGATTGGAAAGTGAGAAATTACAATTAAAGCAAACTATAGAGCAAGCATTTTTAGACGCAAAGTCTGGGTTAAAGGCATACGAAGCAGCAAAAATTTCTTTAGCAGCACAAAAAGAAGCATTTAAGAATGCAGAAGAAAGTTATACATATGGCTCCACTACCTTATTTGACTTTGACTTGGTAAGAACGCGTCTCGTAAATGCTGAGGGTGCAATGATTCGTGCAAAGTACGACTATGTGTTTAAAACAAAAGTTTTGCAGTTCTATTCGGGAGAGTTGGTTTTTTAAGAGCACACCCTATAGCGTGCAACGTAGTTCTTTAAAAGGAAGTTCATTTTCTTTTTTTGAAATACTATCTTTGTAAAAATAAAATAAATTGGCAGTACTCCTTAATATAGAAACATCCACTAAAAATTGTTCGGTTAGCATTGCAGACAACGGTAAAATTGTTGCAATGAAGGAATTGAACAATGGAAATTATTCCCATGCCGAAGTATTGCATCCTTTTATAGAGGATATTTTAAAAGAAGCAGGAATGTTAATTGGAGAATTAGAGGGCGTGGCNNCGAAGCAGCAAAAATTTCTTTAGCAGCACAAAAAGAAGCATTTAAGAATGCGGAAGAAAGTTATACATATGGATCCACTACCTTATTTGATTTTGACTTGGTAAGAACACGTCTCATAAATGCGGAGGGCGCAATGATTCGTGCAAAGTACGACTATGTGTTTAAAACAAAAGTCTTGCAGTTCTATTCGGGGGAGTTGGTTTTTTAAGAGCACACCTTGTAG
>DPRC01000189.1:5875-7113 GCA_003537695.1 Polaribacter sp. | reverse complement strand
TTTAAGAATGTCGCTGGAGAGTAATGAATATAAATAGACGTTCTACTCATAAAAAATTTAGAATGTTAGGAAGTGCATCCGCTCTTGGCAGTGCATGAACTAGAAATAGTTAATTAAAAACTGTTAAGACAACACGAAGCATTTACTTTAAAGAATAAAAGGCTTATTTTTGTACACACATAAAAACACAGACATTTGTTAAATTACTATTCTTATCCCCACACCACTTCTAAAGAGTGGGTTACTTTTGTTCATGGAGCAGGAGGGAGTAGTTCTATTTGGTTCAAGCAGGTGCGTGATTTTAAAAAGCATTTTAATGTTTTAATTTTAGATTTACGGGGCCACGGCAATAGTAAGCCAAAATTAAAAGATACCTTTAAAATAAAATATACTTTCGATTCTATTACCGCGGACATTGTTGAGGTTATTGATGCGTTAAAAATTGAAAAATCTCACTTTATTGGGATTTCTTTAGGGACTATTTTAATTCGGAATTTAGCCGAAAAAAGACCAGAATTGGTAAAAAGTATGATTATGGGTGGCGCCATTATAAAGATGAACTTCCGCTCTCAAGTACTCATGAAAGTTGGGACTATTTTTAAATCGGTAGTACCGTATATTTTTTTGTACAAACTCTTTGCATTCATTATTATGCCGAAGAAAAATCACAAGAAATCAAGATTATTATTTGTAAACGAAGCGAAAAAATTATATCAAAAAGAATTTATACGTTGGTTCAAATTAACTTCAGAAATTAATCCTTTGTTGCGCTTTTTTAGGGCAAAAGATATTAAAATTCCGACCTTATATGTTATGGGGGCGGAAGACCATTTGTTTTTGCCTTCCATTAGAAATATTGTCGCAGAACACGTAACATCTTCTCTTTTTGTAATTGCGAATTGTGGACATGTTGTAAATGTAGAGCAACCAGAAACCTTTAACAATAAAACTATTTTATTTATTAATTCTTTGGCATAAAAAAAGCGTGTTGAAAAACACGCTTTTTTAACTTTTTAGTTCACATTTTAATTTTGCATTAGGTCTTCAATCTCTTCGGCTTCAATAGGAATGTTTCCCATTAAATTAAAAGGAGTTCCATGTTCTTGAATTACCACATCATCCTCTAAACGAATTCCAAAACCTTCCTTAGGTAAATAAATTCCAGGCTCTACTGTAAAGACATTATTTGCTTCCATTTTTTCATATAACAAGCCGTAATCATGGGTGTCTAAACCAAT
>DPRC01000189.1:3983-5537 GCA_003537695.1 Polaribacter sp. | reverse complement strand
TGATGAGAGGTTCCGTGCATGAAATATTTTTTATATGCAGGCCAATTTTTGTCTTCATTCTGGACATCTGCTTTGTCTAATAATCCTAATTTTAAGAGCTCTGAAGTCATTAGTTTCCCTACTTCTTCGTGGTATTCTTTCCAGAAATTTCCAGGAACTAACATGTTTGTAGCCTCTTTTTTTACGTGGTTTACAGCATTATAGACGGCTCTTTGTCTGTCAGAAAATGTACCAGAAACAGGAATCGTTCTTGTCAAATCAGAAGCATAATTTGCATATTCTGCAGCAGTATCTAACAAAATTAAATCTCCACTTTTACATTGCTGATTGTTCTCTGTATAATGCAATACATTGGCATTATTCCCAGAGGCTATAATTGGTGTATATGCAAAACCTTTCGAACGGTTTTTCATAAACTCATGAATTAATTCTGCCTCAATCTCATACTCCCAAACACCGGGTTTTGTGAAGCCTAAAATTCTACGGAATCCTTTTTCTGTGATGTCACACGCATTTTGCATGAGTTTCAATTCAATAGGATCTTTTACAGAACGCAAGCGTTGTAAAATCGGGTTGCTTTTTGCCACGGAATGGGCAGGATATTTTGCCAACAGTGTTTTTATAAAACGATCTTCACGAGTTTCTGTTTCTACATTTGCTCTATAATGCTCATTGGTGTTGATGTAAAAAGTATGGCAGTAGGTAGACATTTCAAACAATACTTTGTCTAAGTCCTGCAGCCAATGCACATTTTTAATACCCGACGTTTCAAGGGCAGCCTCTTTGGTTAGCTTCTCCCCTTCCCAAACAGCGATGTGTGCGTTGGTTTCCCTTACAAATAATACTTCCCGTAAGCTTTCATTCGGGCAGTCAGGAAATAACACCAATACACTTTCTTCTTGGTCTACACCACTTAGATAAAAGATATCTCTGTGCTGTTCGAAGGGCATTGTACTGTCTGCGCTAATCGGATAAATATCGTTGGAATTAAAGACAGCCAAACTATTTGACTTCATTTGTGAAGTAAAGTTTGCACGGTTTTTTATAAATAACTCACGTTCTATTTTATGGTATTTCATTCGGGGTCGTTTTTATTGAAATACAAAGGTAGCAATAATAATTACGAAGTTAAAAGGGTGCGTCGAAAGACCAAATAAATAAAAGCCCTTTGCTGTTTATTGAAAACGGCAAAGGGCATGATATAGCACTTAATAGGTATCTTTATATTTAGTAACGTTTCTTTTTTGGTCCGCCAGTTCTTCCTCTACCAGACGGTTCTGAAGGCTTATTTCCTTTAAAGTGTGGTTTGCTCTTCGGTCTATTACTGTCAGATTTATTCTTTTTACCAAAAGAACCTTTGCTCTGTGAAGCAGCTCTTTTTGGAGGATCTGTATCTGTAGGTTCAAAACCTTCTACGATTGTTGATTTTAATTTTTCTTTTAATAGTTTTTCAATTTCACTTTGGTATTCACTCTCCTCACTACACACCAAAGAAATTGCTTCTCCTGCAGCCCCTGCTCTTCCTGTTCTACCAATTCTATGTACATAATCTTC
>DPRC01000189.1:1425-3589 GCA_003537695.1 Polaribacter sp. | reverse complement strand
GCAATATCTGTAGCTACTAAAATTTTAATACTCCCGTCTTTAAAATTTTTCAATGCTTTTGTTCTTGCACCTTGGCTTTTGTTACCGTGAATGGCCGCAGCGGAAATCCCTGCTTTTATTAATTTTTCTGTCAGTTTATTCGCACCGTGTTTTGTTCTTGTAAAAACTAAAACCTGGTTCCAATTCCCCTCTTTGATTAGTTTTATGGTAAATTCTGTTTTCTTGCTTTTGTCAACTTTATAAACCTTGTGCGTTACTTTTTTTGCTGTTGAATTCTGAGGAGCAGTTTCTACAGAAACAGGATTCCTTAAAATTCCAGAAGCTAATTTTTTAATATCGTTGGAAAAGGTTGCTGAAAACATCAAGTTCTGACGTTTGGTAGGCATAAAACTAATGATTTTGTTGATGTCTCTAACAAAACCCATATCTAACATCCGATCCGCTTCGTCTAAAATTAAAACTTCTACACGTTTAAAAGAAAGTGCTTTTTGATCGTGTAGGTCTAGCAACCTACCTGGAGTAGCTACTAAAATATCGACACCACTTCTTAGCGTTGCAATTTGTGGTTTTGCATTTACGCCTCCAAAAACTACTGTAGACTTGATGTCTACATATTTACTATATTCTCTTACATTGTCATGAACTTGTGCAGCTAATTCTCTAGTTGGTGTTAGCACCAGCGCACGCAAAGGTCTGTATTTTGGGTGTTTTGTTTCTGCTAAATGCTGTAAAACAGGGAGTGTAAAGCCTGCAGTTTTTCCAGTTCCGGTCTGTGCGGAAGCTAAAATATCTTTTCCTTCTAATATGTGTGGAATTGCTTTTTCTTGTATTGGTGATGGTTTGGTGTATCCTTTTTCTTCAACTGCTTTTACCAGTGCTGGAGATAAACCTAAATCTTTAAATGTCATATACGTTATTTATGAAGGCAACTTTATGTAGTTGTTTCAGGCCGCAAAGATACATTCTTTAAAATTAGACCGGAATATTTCTTGACAATCCTTTTTGTGTTAATTTTTTTGATATGCGGATTACAAGCTGTAATTTCAACCTTTTAAAATATAAACGAAGTTCCTATGAAATCTATTTTTCAATTTTTAGTATTGATTTTTTCGATAACGTTAGCAGCGCAAGATCCTACAGGCTCTAAAGTTACACAACAAGCTATAGAACAGAGAGGGGCTATGAAGCAAGCTTCATTAGTAAAAAACCTTACTTTCACAAGTATTGGTCCTACTGTAATGAGCGGTCGCGTAGCAGATGTTGCTGTAAACCCCAACAACGTCACAGAGTTTTATGTTGGGTATGCTTCAGGAGGCTTGTGGTATACAAATAATAACGGAACTTCATTTACTCCTGTTTTAGACAGTGCACCAACACAGAATATTGGAGATATTGCCGTTGACTGGAATACTGGAACGATATGGGTGGGTACAGGAGAAAAAAACTCGTCTCGTTCCTCTTATGCAGGGATTGGTGTTTTAAAATCCACAGATAGCGGAGAAACCTGGGAACATGTTGGTTTATCAGACGCACATCATGTAAGTAGAATTTTAATCAACCCAAACAATGCAGAGGAAGTAATTGTTGGTGTTATTGGGCATTTATACTCTTCAAACTCAGAAAGAGGTGTTTTTAAAACGGTAGACGGCGGGAAAACTTGGGTAAAATCTTTATTTATAAATAATGAAACTGGTATTATCGATGTCGCTTTTGCTCCAGAAAACTTTAATATCATGTACGCCGCCTCTTGGGAGAGAGCTCGCAAAGCTTGGAACTTTGACGGCGATGGGAAGCACTCAGCAATTTATAAAAGTACAGATGCTGGAAGTTCTTGGGTGAAAATTGGAGTAAAAAGTGGGTTCCCCGTTGGGAATGGAGTCGGTAGAATTGGACTGGCTGTTTATAATGAAGATACGGTGTATGCTTTGCATGACAGTCAGTTTAGAAGACCAAAAGAAATTGATGAAAAACAGTCAAATGTTTTAACAAAAGAGGATTTTAAAACGATGTCCGCTACTGATCTCCTTGAGATAGCAGACAAGAAATTAAATACGTATTTAAAAAACAACGGGTTTCAGGAGAAGTATCGTGCAGAAAACGTAAAACAAATGGTGCGTGTTGGTGCTGTAAAACCAATAGATTTAGCCAAGTATTTAGAAGATGC
>DPRC01000189.1:0-1040 GCA_003537695.1 Polaribacter sp. | reverse complement strand
AGACGGTGGTGCTTCTTGGAAGAAAACCCATGCGCATTTTTTAGACGGTGTTTACAGTTCTTATGGGTATTATTTTGGTGAAATCAGGGTAGACCCCCGAGATGAAAATGGAATTTATGTTTTAGGGGTTCCGATTATAAAATCGAAAGATGGTGGGGCATCCTTTACTTCTATTAGTAAAGAAAACGTGCATTCAGATCATCAAGCGCTCTGGGTAAACCCCAAAAAATCGGGGCATCTTTTAAGTGGAAATGATGGAGGCTTAAACCTGTCTTATGACGATGGGCAGAATTGGATAAAATTAAATGATCCCGCAGTGGGGCAATTTTATTCGGTATACGCAGATAACCAGGAAAATTATAAGGTCTATGGAGGGTTGCAAGACAATGGTGTTTGGGTAGCAGATAACGATGCTAAAATTAATAAAGGATGGCAACAATCAGGTCAGAATCCATACGAATCTATCATGGGTGGAGACGGAATGCAGGTGCAGGTAGATGACAGAAATCCGAATATTGTCTATACCGGTTATCAGTTTGGAAATTATTACAGAATTGACAGAGCAGGAGGAACACAAGAGTATATTCAGCCAAAACATATATTAGGAGAAAATCCGTATCGATTTAATTGGCAAACACCAATTCATTTATCAAAACACAATCAAGATATTCTGTATTTAGGAGGGAATAAAGTGCACCGTTCGTTGAATCGTGGAAACGATTGGGAGACCATTTCTGGGGATTTAACAACAGGAGGCAAAAAAGGAAACGTGGCTTATGGAACGTTGACTTCAATTTCAGAAAGTCCGTTTCAGTTTGGTTTACTGTATGCAGGCTCAGATGACGGCTATATTCATGTTAGCAAGAACGGTGGTGGAACTTGGACTCGAATCTCTGATGCGTTGCCAGAGAACTTATGGGTCTCTAGAGTTGTGGCCTCAAAATTCAAAAAAGAACGTGTTTACGCTACTTTAAACGGGTATCGGTTCGACGATTTTACCCCGTATATCTATGTTTCGGAGGATTATGGGCAAACCTGGA
>DPRC01000029.1:10098-12101 GCA_003537695.1 Polaribacter sp. | reverse complement strand
TTAAAAGGAAAGCTACAAGTGCAGCAGATTTCCAAGCTCGCAACTATTTTTGTTAAAAAAAATAAATAATATGCTTTTCGCAGCAGCTTTTCAATTGATTTTCATTTTAAAACTTAGTGAAATAAAAAGCATGCATCTATTTCCTCTTTTTCGAATCCCAACTCTACAGTTACCGCTTAGATTTTTAGTGATTTCAAAAGAACTTTTATAGTGCATTTTAATGTATTTTTGAATTTAACGGTGCATTAACAAGTTCTATCTTCATATTTAGTATTTTTGGAGGTATAAGAAATTCTGTTTCATGAAGATTAAAAATTGGTTTCGATTCCTTTTTGTAACAATAACCGCGAGCGGTTTTTGTCAAAACAATTCAAATTACAAAGCGGCAAAGGAAAAAACACATGACTTAATACACACGAAGTTAAAGGTTGATTTTAACTTTGAAGAAAAACAACTAAATGGTGAAGCGTGGATTACTGCAAAACCACACTTTTATGCATCGGGTACTTTTGTGTTGGATGCAAAAGCGATGTTGTTTCGTGAAGTTTCTTTGAATGGAAAAAAAGTCGAATATGACTATGATGATGCCAAAATCACCATAAAACTTCCAAAGAAATATACCAAAGAAGAACCGTTTACCGTCTATCTAAAATATATTGCGAGACCAGAAAAAGTAAGAGAAAAAGGGAGTGCTGCAATTACAGCAGCGAAAGGATTGTATTTTATAAATGCAGACGGTTCCGATAAAAATAAGCCCACACAAATATGGACGCAAGGAGAAACGGAAGGCAGTAGTTGTTGGTTTCCTACAATAGACGCCCCAAATCAAAAAAGTACACAAGAGATATACATCACGGTTCCAAAAAAATATGTAACACTTTCTAATGGCGCACTCATCAGCCAGATATATCAGGAGACCACCCGAACCGATTATTGGAAAATGGACCAAAAACATGCACCTTATTTATTTTTTTTAGGAGTAGGCGTGTTTGAAATTATAAAAGATGTTTACAAGGATATTGAAGTCTCTTATTATGTAGAAAATGAATACGCAAAATATGCAAAAGACATTTTTGGAAATACGCCAGAGATGCTACAATTTTTCTCAGAGAAATTAGGTGTGGAGTATCCTTGGAATAAATACAGTCAGATTGTAGTTCGAGACTATGTTTCTGGTGCAATGGAAAACACCACTGCTGTTGTGCACGGAGAACAAGCACTGCAAATGCCAGGACAACTAATTGATGAGAATAAACAGGAAAATACCATTGCCCACGAATTGTTTCACCATTGGTTTGGGGATTTGGTAACTTCAGAGAGCTGGAGTAATTTAACGCTGAACGAGTCTTTTGCAAATTACAGTGAATATTTATGGCAAGAATATAAATATGGCACAGAGGCAGCAGAAATGCACAGGTATGAAAGCATAAAACCATATTTAGAAGGAGAGGAAGCCACCAAAGATTTAGTGCGATTTAATTACTTGGAAAAAGAAGATATGTTTGACCTTGTAAGCTACAATAAAGGGGGTGCAATCCTTCATATGCTGAGGAAATACGTTGGTGACGACGCTTTTTTTACAAGTTTGAACACCTATTTAAATAGGTATCAATTCAAAGCGGCAGAAGCACATCAATTGCGATTGGTCTTTGAGGAAGTAACCGGTAAAGACTTGAACTGGTTTTTTAATCAGTGGTACTTCGGGGCAAACCACCCAAACCTTGCCATTTCTTATGATTACAATATGCTAAGAAAGACAGTGACCATAAATGTGTTACAACTGCAAGCAGAAAAATTCAAATTTCCAATGTCCATCGCCATTTTTGAAGCAGGAAAAAGAAGGGTAGAAAAGGTGTTTATAGAAAATAAAGATGCCTCTTTCACCTTTAATTTTCAAGAGCAACCGACACTTATCCAAATCAATGAAGACGGTGTTTTATTATGTGAAATCAACGAAAATAAAGTATTGAGTGATTATGTTTTTCAATTAAAAAATGCGAAAA
>DPRC01000029.1:9196-9692 GCA_003537695.1 Polaribacter sp. | reverse complement strand
ACGATTCTTCCTATAAAATTAGAATTTTAGCCCTTGAGAAGGTGGACTTAATTAATAAGTTTTCCAAAAAGGATGCGATTCAAAAAATCATACAAATTGCAAATGGAGACAAGAAAACATTGGTGCAAGCTGCTGCCATTGAAACCTTAGGAAAGTTAATCGATCCAGAATTAATACAAATATTTAACAAGGGGCTGTCGAGTGCTTCTTATGCCGTTCTTGGAAAATCTTTAATAGCACTCTATTATGTAGATAAAGCAGCGGCAATAAAAAAATCGAAAGCATTGCCCGATGAAGTTCGTAAAATCTTAGCAACGCCATTAACAAAGATTTTTATTGAATCTAATGACCAAACTGAACTGCCATTCATCGCTAAAAGTGTGGTTTCTGGAATGTTTTTATCTGGAGATGCTGCCACCAAGCAGTTGTATGAAAAGGCCTTCAAGATGATTTCTGAAAGCAACAATATGGAAGCAATTCAGAACTTAGTGCTGGA
>DPRC01000029.1:4742-8810 GCA_003537695.1 Polaribacter sp. | reverse complement strand
ATCAACTTAATGAGAACAATGCTACAAGCGCAGGAAAAAAGCACAAATACCAATAAGAAACGCAATATTGCTATTGTAAAAGAAGCCATGATGGGGGTATTGTAAGACAGCCCCGCAAAAGCTATATTTCTTCCTAAAAAAAACAAAGCCCTTGCCAGCATCTGCAAACAGATTCAGAGTACCTGCTTTTTGGTGCTAATAGCCACCGTAATTTTAGAGCGTTTAAGAGACAAAGTCAGGCAGGGAATCCTATCTTTGCGCTTTATTTAAATTTATGGCTATAAACGCGCTTTTGGTAACCCCTCCTTTTACTCAATTAAATACCGCATATCCCGCTACGGCATACATTAAAGGCTTTTTAGAATCTAAAAATGTAAAAGCCACGCAAATGGATTTAAGTATTGAGCTTTTTACAGCAGTGTTTAACAAAGAATTTATAGACGCTATTTTTAAGCAAGCAGATTTGCTGGGTAACAAAGACTTGCCATTGGTGTACAATCAAAAGGAAGATTATATTCATAAGGTAGATTCTGTAATGGATTATTTGCGCGCGCAAGAAGTAACCGCGGCATATCAAATAGTGCACAAAGATTATTTACCACATGGGCACAGACGCATTTTGTTGGATAAAGATTTGACGACAGAATTTGGAAAGCTGGGGATTTTAGACAAAGCAAAGCACATTGCTACGCTTTTTATAGAAGAATTAGGAGACTTTATAAATACCAACATCGATGAGTTTTTTTCATTCACACGCTATGCAGAGCAATTGGCAAGAACCGCCTCTAGTTTTGATACTTTGGATGATTACCTAACCTATGAAACGACCTTGATAGAGGACGAAATGTTGTATTTATTGGAGGCACAGTTGCAAGAAGACACCTATGACCTGATTTGTTTTACCGTTCCTTTTCCGGGAAATTTATTTTCAGCATTGCGATGTGGCCAGTTTATAAAGCAAAAATACCCACATCTTAAAATAGCAATGGGTGGTGGTTATTGCAATACAGAGTTAAGACGATTGTCGGATCCCAGAATTTTTAATTTTGTAGATTTTATAACCTTAGACGATGGAGAAGGACCTTTGTTAAAAATAACAGAATTCCTAGATGGTAAAATTGCAGAGACTATGCTTGAAAGAACCTATCTCTGCAAAGACAACACCGTGGTCTATATGAATCACCTGCCAAATACTATTTTTCATCACAAAAACCTTCCTGCTCCCAGTTATATTGGATTGCCAACAGACAAGTATTTGTCCTTTTTAGATGTTATGAACCCAATGCACAGAATGTGGTCTGATGGCAAATGGAACAAGCTCACCATTTCCCACGGTTGCTATTGGAAACAATGTTCTTTCTGTGACGTAACCTTAGATTATATTGGGAATTATCAAAACACTACAGCAACGGATTTAGTTAATAAAATTGAAAAGATAATGTCAGAAACGGGCATTACAGGGTTTCATTTTGTAGATGAAGCTGCGCCCCCGAAAATGTTACGCGCTTTGGCAAACGCTTTGATAGAAAGAAAGGTATACATCACTTGGTGGACCAATATTCGATTTGAAAAAACCTTTACCTCAGAACTGTGCGCATTGCTATCAAAATCTGGGTGTATTGCTGTTACTGGTGGTTTAGAAGTTGCCTCAGATCGCTTGTTGGCAAAAATGAAAAAGGGAGTAGACATTGCCCAAGTTGCGCGGGTAACCAAAGCTTTTTCAAATGAAAACATAATGGTACATGCCTATCTTATGTTTGGTTTCCCTACAGAAACCGAACAAGAAACTATTGATTCTTTAGAAGTTGTCCGTCAATTATTTCAAACCAATTGCATACAGTCTGCTTTTTGGCATCAGTTTGCATGCACCAGTCACAGTCCTGTAGGTAAAGATCCCGATGCCTTTCAAATTAAGATCACAGGACCCGAATTCCAAGGTTTTGCAGAAAATGATTTGTACCATGAAGATCCAACAGGAGCAACGCATCACCTTTTCAGCCAGGGCCTAAACACGGCGTTGAATAATTATTTAAATTATAAGGGATTTGATATTCCACTTCAAAAATATTTCGATTTTAAAGTACCACAGATTACCTTAAAGAGTAATTTAGTGGAAGATTTCCTGCAGGTATAATACGGGTGTTAGAAAGAAAGGCAGCTCTTTAAAGTCTAAAGTACATGCAACAACTCCGCTATGGTAGTAAAAACCCGTGATCCAAAGGATCTTCCTGAGACGATCGTTTATTTTTGATATTCCTCAAAGGTACCATCCTCGTAAAAAACAACAATCCGTTGTATTCTTTTCCCGTGAACAGGTGCTTCAGAATTAAATAGTGGTGGAGTAGTGGAAGCCTCTTTTTCTTTTGAATTACTCTTTTTCGGAAAAACACCCGTCCCTTTCAACAACCATTGTATGTCTACCTCTTGAAGTGCAGTGGTTACTTTAAGAACAAAATCTAAGCTTGGTTTGTTTCTTCCAGATAAAATATGGGAGATACTAGACCGTTGCACACCCACCGTATCCGCAAAGGTAGATGCCGAAAATTGATAGTATTCCATCACTTCTTTTAGTCTGTTGGTAAAATCTACGTTGTTTATCATTGTAACATCCTATTGCTTTACAAATGTAAAACTTATCTTTTTATCCGCAATGTTAATTCTTATTTTAATTATAAACACGGTATTTTAATGTAAACTAATGCTTTAGGTAAATCTCATAAAGTACACAATTTAAGCAAATTATGTTTGTAAAATAAGTAAACTCTATGCAATGTGTTTTACGAATACTGCCCCAATGCACTCCAGAACTAGATGTATACAAAAGTGAATTAAGAACGGTTAATTTGAGTTTACAAATGTAAAATATTGACAATTTACATTTGTAACATTTTAGTTTGATTACAAATGTGATTCTATTATTTTTACAAAACATTTACATGGCTTAGTTATGAATACATTGACAATCGATTTTTTAGAAACCCTTTTTAAAAAGGAAAAGGAAACTTCCCTTTTTGGAAAATGGATTTGTCTTAATGACATTCAAGAGCTTCTCAAAAAGTATGCAGCTACTTTTCAGGTATCTCAAATAGGAACTTCAGAACAAGAGCGCCCTATTTATCAATTAAAAATAGGCGCTGGAAAGAAAAAGATTTTACTATGGTCTCAAATGCATGGGAATGAAAGTACTGGAACCAAAGCTTTATTCGATGTCTTCAATTGTTTTTTAAACACAAATGCGAAAGAGTTCACGACAATTTTAGAAGCATGTACCTTGGTTTTTATCCCGATGTTAAATCCCGATGGTGCAGCAGTGTACACGCGTGTCAATGGAAATAACATCGATCTAAATAGAGATGCGGTTGCTAGGAAAGCGAAGGAAAGTAAGATACTACGAACGCTTCTAGAAGATTTTAGGCCTGATTTTTGTTTCAATCTGCATGATCAACGGACCATTTTTAATGTTGAAAACACCCAAAATCCAGCAACCATTTCGTTTTTAGCACCCTCTGAAGAACCTACACGTGCAGTTACTGCAGGAAGAAAGCACACCATGAATGTTATTGTATCTATGAATGCGCTGTTACAGCAAGTACTTCCTAATTGTATTGGAAGGTATACGGATGAATTCTATCCAACGGCTACCGGAGATAATTTTCAGAAATTAGGATACAATACTATTTTAATAGAGTCTGGCCATTACCCGGAAGACTACGAAAGAGAAATGTCAAGAAAATACACCTTTTTTGCGGTGCTTCAGGGAATCTTTCACATTGCAATAACAAATGATTTTAGCAGCTACCAAGCGTATTTTTCGATTCCTAATAATGCTGCTAATTTTTATGATGTCCTGCATCGGTTTCCAGATTCTCAAAAAAATACCGCCTACCAATTCAAAGATGAAATTATGGATGGCGTANNTTTTTAGCACCGGCTGAAGAACCTACGCGCGCGCTTACTGCAGGAAGAAAGCACACGATGAATGTTATTGTAGCTATGAATGCGCTATTACAGCAGGTACTTCCTAATTGTGTGGGAAGATATACAGATGAATTCTATCCAACGGCTACC
>DPRC01000029.1:252-4494 GCA_003537695.1 Polaribacter sp. | reverse complement strand
AAAGATGAAATTATGGATGGCGTACTGGTTTCAAAACTATGTAAATCCGACGAAAAAAGTCTAAAAGGGAAGTTTGGGCACTACGAAATCGTTTTCGATTACTAGTTTTATTAAATTTTTCTTAACAAAAACATTTTCAAATTAAATTAAATTCATATTTTAGCATAAATAATTGAATAATATATAAAATATGAAAAAGTTTACACTCGACGAAATTGACCACCAAATTTTAGACATTTTAATAGAAAATGCGAGAACACCATTTACGGACATCGCAAAACAACTTTTAGTGTCTGCTGGAACGATCCACGTGCGTGTAAAAAAGATGGAAGATGAGGGGATTATTCAAGGATCTACACTGACTTTAAACTACGAAAAAATGGGCTATTCATTTATAGCACATGTGGGAATTTACTTAGAGAAAACGTCTATGACGCAAGGAGTAATAGAAAACTTAAGGAAAATACCCAATGTAACTGTCGCATATGTGACTGCGGGTAAATACAATATCTTTTGTAAAGTACGCGCAAAAGGCACCAACGATGCGAAGGATATTATTTACGAAATAGATGATGTGCCTGGAGTCAACAGAACAGAAACGATGATTGCTTTGGAAGAAAGCATCAATGATAAACAGCGAATGATGCATGCAATTTTTAAAGAATTGTAATCCTCAAATCTTAGCGAATTCTATAAAAAACCTTTATCCTTAAAATGATGAAGGTTTTTTTGTGAATTTTATTATTGAAGTTCTTTTAAGTTGTAAAATATTCTTATTTTTAAAAAATATTATGCACCCTATGAACAACAAACAAATTATTTTAAAAAACAGACCAGTAGGTTTTCCAGACACAACTACTTGGGAATTAGAAACGCAAACCATTCCTAGCTTAGTGGATGGAGAAATTTTAGTGGAGCACCATTATATTTCTTTAGACCCCGCAATGCGTGGCTGGATGAATGATACAAAATCTTACATTCCTCCGGTAGAATTGGGGCATGTAATGCGTGCTGGATCTATTGGAAAAGTAATTCAAAACAATAACAACCCTAAGTTTGAGGTTGGCGATTGTGTTACAAGCTGGGGAGGCGTTCAGCAGTTTTCAGTATCAAATGGAGATGGCTGGTATAAAGTTGATGAAAAATTAGCGCCTATGCCCATGTACTTGGGTACTTTAGGGATGCCTGGAATGACTGCTTATTTTGGAATCTTAGAAGTAGGTAAAATAAAAGAAGGAGATATTGTTTTAGTTTCTGGGGCTGCAGGAGCTGTAGGCTCTGTGGTTGGTCAGATAGCAAAACTAAAAGGATGTACTGTTATAGGAATTGCAGGAGGAAAGGAGAAATGTGACTATCTAACAAACGAGTTGGGTTTTGACGATGCAATTGATTACAAAACAGAAAACATATATTCTGCTTTAAAAAAGAAGTGTCCGAAAGGAATCGATGTATTTTTTGACAATGTAGGTGGTGTCATTTTAGATGCAGCCCTAAGTAAGTTAAGAATGCATGCAAAAGTTGTTATTTGTGGGGCCATCTCACAATACAACAACAAACATAAAATTAATGGACCCAGTAATTATTTGTCTTTATTGGTAACACGTTCTACAATGCAAGGGATGGTGGTTATGGATTATACCAAAGATTTTGGAACTGCTGCAAAACAGATGGGAATTTGGATGCAAGAAGGCAAACTAAAATCTAAGGAGGACATCTATGAAGGCATCGAAAACTTTCAAGAAACGTACAAAAGACTATTTTCTGGAGAGAAAAAGGGAAAATTAGTTTTAAAGGTAATTGACTAATGGAACAAGAACACTTTTTTCAGTGTCCACACTGCTGGGAAGATGTTTCAATGCTATTGGATGCCAGTATTCGTTCACAAACCTATATTGAAGATTGTGAAGTCTGCTGTAATCCCATTGAAATATCGCCCACTTTTGAGGATGGCGAATTAATAGCATTCCGATCAGAATCTATTGAGCAGTAGGCATGTAGTGCTTTTGTACACGTATAGAACTTTATAAACGCCCTACAACACAGCGCTTAAAATGCTATAGGCATTTGTGGTGCAGTGTTTTAATCAAAAGGATTTTTCCAGGAAAATTCTTGAAACAAAGCAATCCAATCTGCAGGAAATTTAGCTTCTAAAACGAGGTGCGCATCAGAAAAAGGGTGTTGAAAGGCCAATTTTCCGGCATGTAAAAAAAGGTTTTTCCATCCAAAATTTTTCTCAAACATAAGATCGTGATTTTTATCACCATATTTCGAATCTCCAATTAAGGGGTGGCTAATTTTAAGTGTATGCACTCTTAGCTGATGCATTCTACCAGATTTTGGTTTCAACTCTACCAAGCTATACCGGGACGAAGCATAAGGTTTTACCGGAATATCCAGCACAACCTGTGCCAATGTTTTTAAATGTGTCAATGCTTCTTTATGCACATTGGCATCGCGGCCTTTTACAGGAGAGTCGATGCTTTTTGTTTCAGGAGAAAAACCTCTCACCACTCCGTAGTAGGTTTTCTCAATCGTATTTTCAGTAAATAAAGTTTGAAATTTAGAAACATACTGGGTTTCCTTTGCCAGTAGAAGAAGGCCCGATGTTTTTCTATCTAACCGATGGATTGGATATGCTTTGATTCCTTTTACCTCTTGGATCCATTGTAAAAGAGATGTTTCGTCTGCAACACTTCTTGAATGGTAGGCGTGGTGCACCACCATATTATTTGGCTTCAGCACACACAAACAATACGCGTCTTCAAAAATAATATCTAAATGCATCTGTAAGGTTTAAGATTTGTTTGTGTTGGTTCGGGAATTTGAAAAATGCAAATATTGAATCAAGAGCAGCGCTACAACACCACAAACAAAAAAACCAATAAATAGGGGCAATGCCGTGGTATTGATATAGCTACCAATGAAGGTAGCAATGGGAACGGCCATGATGGTAGATATGAATCCATTGATTGCGGCACCAATGCCAGCAATATGGCCAATGGGCTCCATGGCTAAAGCGCGGGTGTTCCCGAATAAAAAACCGATTGCGAAAAACTGCACCCAAAAAAAAGTGATGATTATACCGATACTCGGATTGGGTTCTCCATAGTACAAAAAGATGTATACAATGGGAACTACCGTAAAAACAATGGTAAAAATACGCACCAATTTAAGCATCCCTAATTTTAAAACCAGGGTACCATTTAAAAAAGTAGCAATCCCCACACCAATGGCAAGCGTTGCAAAAATAAAAGGAAACTCTTCTTTTAAATTGTATTGTTCCTCGAATATAAGTTGACTTGCGCTTAAATACACCATGAAAGAACCAGTAATAAAACCGGAAAAAAAGGTAAAAACAACCGCATTTTTATGTTTAACAAACTCTTTTATGCCCGCTATAAAAAGTGCAAACTTAAAGGCTCTCTTATTTTCTGGTTTTAAGGTCTCTGGCTGTCTTTTCCAAAACCAAAGCATCACGAACAAACCAAAAAACAACTGACTGTAAAAAATGGATTTCCAACCGTATAAGTCTAACATTATTTTTCCCAATGCCGGTGCTATAATTGGTACAAGAATAAAAATAACCACTACAAAAGACATTACTTTCGCCATGTAATTGCCACTAAAGCGGTCTCTAATCATTGCGATACTTATGGTTCTTGGTGCAGAAAGCCCAATTCCTTGTAAGATTCTACCTGCAATCATCATTTCTAAACTGCTCGCAAAAATACAGATCAAACTCGCCAAAGCAAAAACGATAAAACCGAGAAAAATGGCCGGTTTTCTTCCAAAGCTGTCTGACAAAGGTCCAGAAATTAATTGTCCAAACCCCAAACCTAAAAAAATCATGGTAATTAATAACTGGTTGTTCTTTGGGTCAATAACACCTATGGCGTCACTAATATCTGTAATTGCTGGCAATAATGCGTCTATAGACAAAGATACTAACGACATTAAAGCTGCCATGATTACGATAAACTCTAACTCCGATTTTTGCCTAATTCCCATATGGCAAAAGTAGTTTTTTAAGGATAAACTTTATTTAAGAAAGGAGACTATTTTTAGAAAGCTAAAAATGCATTATTTTATATTGTAGATGTCATCCGCATCCGAACCAAAACAAGAGGGCTAGAAGCCAGCAAATAAGAGGAGTTACTGGTATGTATGGAAGACGGCAACTACTTTCACAAAACCTATTTAACATAATATAAATTATAGTACACTTATGTAGTAATTTCTGAA
>DPRC01000029.1:0-154 GCA_003537695.1 Polaribacter sp. | reverse complement strand
TATGGCAAAAGTAGTTTTTTAAGGGTAAACTTTATTTAAGAAAGGAGACTATTTTTAGATAGCTAAAAATGCATTATTTTTCATTGTAGATGTAATCCGCATCCGAACCAAAACAAGAGGGATAGAAGCCATCAAATAAGAGGAGTTATTGGTA
>DPRC01000073.1:11516-16820 GCA_003537695.1 Polaribacter sp. | reverse complement strand
TTTTTTCCTGCTACAATAACAACGATTTCACCTTTGGGGGGTTTGTTGGTATAATGGGCTAAAACTTCGGTTGCCGTTCCTCGAATCGTTTCTTCAAACATTTTTGTCAACTCTCTAGAAACAGAAACTTGTCTATCTTCTCCAAAATATGCTACAAAATGTCCTAAAGTTTTTATCAACTTGTGCGGAGATTCATAAAAAATCATGGTTCTGTTTTCTTCGGCTAATAAAAGAAAACGAGTCTGTCTTCCTTTTTTTACGGGTAAAAAACCTTCAAAAATAAATTTATCATTTGGCAAACCTGAATTCACTAATGCCGGCACAAAGGCAGTAGCTCCGGGCAAACAATCTACTTCAATATTATTTTCTACACAGGCTCTTGTCAATAAAAAACCAGGATCAGAAATCGCAGGAGTTCCGGCATCAGAAATTAAAGCACAGGTTTCTCCACTTTTTATTCTATTTAAGACTCCTTGAATGGATTTGTGCTCGTTGTGCATGTGATGACTGTGCATCTGCGTTGCAATTTCATAATGCTTTAATAGCTTTCCACTGGTGCGGGTGTCTTCTGCCAAAATAAAATCGACCTCTTTTAGAATTCGAATAGCTCTAAAAGTCATGTCTTCTAAATTTCCGATCGGTGTTGGAACTAAATATAGTTTGCTCATGTAATATGCTTTAATCTTTTAGTTTTTATTTTGAGGTATTGCAGTACTCAAAACGGAACAGTTATAATTTTTTAGATGCTTTCATAGGTTTCCAAGGTAATGTCTGCAATGATATTTCCAGTATGTTTGATGTCTAGCGGTTCAAATAACAACAGGTGTACTTCTTCTTCTGCAACGGGTTTGTGTTCAACACCCTTTGGAACAATATAAAATTCACCTTCTTTTAGAGTAATTGTTTTGTCGCGAAGTTCAATATCTAAAGAACCTTTTATGACCATAAAAAACTCATCTTCAGCATCGTGTTTATGAAACACAAATGCTCCTTTTAATTTTGCCAATAAGACTTGTTGTCCATTTAACTCGCCTACTTTTTTTGGAGACCAATGTGCTGAAAATAATTTAAATTTCTCTTGAATATTAATAACACTCATATCGCAAATTTACAAATAATTGGACATGTTTTGCGCAACCGATTGTAGCATTTGTTTCCCAGCTTTTTTATTTAAAAAATAGATCTAAAGAAAGCGGGGTATTTCTGTTTAGAAATGAACGGCTAAAAAAGGTTTTTTCTAATGAAATTGATTAATTTTGCAATTCATTAAAAGAAACAAAATGTACAGAAGTCATTCTTGCGGCGATTTAAGAGCATCGCATATCAATACAGAAGTCACCTTAGCGGGTTGGGTTCAAAAATCACGTGATAAAGGTTTTATGGTTTGGGTAGATTTGCGAGATCGATATGGAGTTACGCAGCTGATTTTTGATGCAGCTCGCACGCCAAAAGAAATGATGGAAAAAGCAAAATCTTTAGGGAGAGAGTTTGTGATACAAGTAACGGGAACCGTTATAGAAAGAGAGTCCAAGAATTCTAAGATGGCTACGGGAGATGTAGAGCTGCTAGTTTCTAAACTAGAAATTTTAAATGCATCGATTACGCCACCTTTTACCATAGAAGACAAAACGGATGGTGGTGAAGATATTAGAATGAAATATAGGTACCTCGATATTCGAAGAAACCCTGTCAAAGAAAGTTTGATTTTCCGTCATAAAGTTTCCATGGAAGTTCGAAAGTATTTGTCTGATCAAGAGTTTATAGAAGTGGAAACACCGTATTTAATAAAGTCTACTCCGGAAGGGGCAAGAGATTTTGTAGTGCCTTCGAGAATGAACGAAGGTCAATTTTACGCTTTACCACAGTCACCGCAAACCTTCAAACAACTCCTAATGGTTGGTGGAATGGATAAGTATTTTCAGATTGTAAAATGCTTTAGAGATGAAGATTTACGTGCAGACAGGCAGCCAGAATTTACACAGATTGATTGTGAAATGGCATTTGTGGAGCAGGAAGATATCCTAAATGTTTTTGAAGGATTGACACGGCACTTGCTAAAAGCAGTGCACAATATTGACGTGGCAGAATTTCCAAGAATGTTATACGATGATGCGATGCGTTTGTATGGAAATGACAAACCAGACATCCGTTTTGGTATGGAGTTTGGAGCTTTAAATGCAGTGACACAACACAAAGATTTTGGTGTTTTCAATACCGCTGAATTAGTGGTTGGAATTGCTGTTCCAGGAGGAAATACATATACAAGGAAAGAAATAGATAAATTAATTGACTGGGTGAAGCGTCCACAAGTAGGTGCTTTAGGGATGATTTATTGCCGCGTAAACGAAGACGGTTCGTTTAAATCTTCAGTAGACAAATTCTACGATCAGGAAGATTTTGCGAAGTGGGCGGAAGCTACCGGTGCAAAAAAAGGTGATTTGATTTGCATATTGTCTGGAGCTACAAATACAGTAAGAGCACAGTTGTCTGCTTTAAGAATGGAGTTGGCAGCGCGCTTAGGATTGCGGGACCCGAAAGTGTTCGCACCTTTATGGGTTGTAGATTTTCCATTGTTGGAATTAGATGAAGAAACAGGACATTATCATGCAATGCACCATCCGTTTACATCGCCGAAACCAGGGCAAATGGAATTGTTAGAGACAGATCCAGGAGCTGTAAAGGCAAATGCCTACGATCTGGTGTTAAATGGAAATGAAATTGGCGGTGGCTCCATAAGAATTCACGACAAACAAATGCAGGCAACCATGTTGCGTCATTTAGGTTTTTCTGATGCCGATGCCAAAGCACAATTTGGGTTCTTAATGGATGCATTTGAATATGGTGCGCCACCTCATGGCGGTTTGGCCTTTGGTTTGGACAGATTGGTTGCTATTTTAGGTGGTCAAGAAACCATCAGAGATTTCATTGCATTTCCTAAAAACAACTCTGGACGTGACGTAATGATTGATGCACCAGCTTTTATAGATGATGCGCAATTAAAAGAATTAAGTTTAAAATTAGATAGTAAAGAGTAACATGAGATTGCCGGGAACTTGCCTTTTTAAGCTGGGTATGCCTTCGGAATTTAGATATAAAAATTTAGGCCTCAAAAGTTTATAAAACTTGTGAGGTCTTTTTTATTAAATTTTTAGCTACTTTTAGGTTGCAAGAATTTTAAGAATACTTTTGAGGTGGCTAAGGATATATCCATGTCATTTTGAGTTTTTTTTAACAACTGCTATCTTGAAAAGTTGAAAAGAGGGAAGGAAAATTCTCAAACCTTTGAAATGACAAAATAATCTGAAATGCCAACAGCAAAAAAAATATACAGAAAAATATTAATTTGGAGATATAAACATATTTCTGAGAGACAATTTGTATATGTTCTAAGCGTACTCGTGGGTTTTATTGCAGGACTGGGAACTTTTATTTTAAAAGATCTAACTTTTTTAATACAAGAATTACTCCAGGGTAGTTTTATTAAAGAATATCGGTATACCCTCTATTTTATTTTTCCAATTATTGGTTTATTTTTAGTTTTTTATATCAAAAAATTCGTCATTAAAAAAGAGATTGGCCACGGTATTTCTACTACTTTACACGCCATTTCTAGAAGAAACGGTATCATAGAAAGATACAAGATCTTCGCTTCACTAATTACTGCGCCTATAACTGTAGGTTTTGGAGGTTCTGCTGGATTGCAAGGTCCCGCTGTTAGCACAGGGGCAGCCTTGGGATCCAATATTGCACAGCTATTTCACATGAACTCTAAAACAAGAATGTTGCTTATTGGTTGCGCAACTGCTGGCGCCATGTCTTCTATGTTTCAGGCACCCATTGCCGCTATTATTTTTGCAGTAGAAATCTTTAGTTTAGATCTGGCTTTTGCCTCCTTAGTTCCACTTTTACTCGCATCAGTTTCCGCAGTAATCTCCTCTTATTTTTTTACAGGAACAGACGTTTTATTCGGTTTTAAATTAGTGGATGTTTTTGAAGTAAAAGACATTCCTTTCTATATCATATTGGCATTTTTAACAGGCGTTGCTTCTGTATATTTCTCGAAGATGTATTTTAAAATAACACGCTTTTTTGACCGCTTTGAAAGTCCGTTTAAGAAATTGATTATTGGAGGAATTGCAATTGGAATTATGCTGTATTTAATTCCACCGTTGTATGGCGAAGGATACGGTTTAATTACCAATTTGTTAAATGGAAATACGGCTGCCGCCTTAAAAGACATTCCTTACAATATTGACTTGCAAAATGTATATGTGGTGGTAGTGATGCTATTATTGATTGCGATTTTTAAAGCAATTGCCATGACAACAACCTTTGCTGCAGGGGGTGTTGGTGGAATTTTTATTCCAACCATTTTTATGGGAAGTGCTCTTGGAAATGCAATCGCCAAAGTTATCAATCAATTGGGATTTGACGTTTCTGAATCTAACTTCACTTTAATTGGAATGACAGGATTAATGGCAGGCGTTTTACACGCGCCTTTGACAGCTATTTTTTTAATTGCCGAAATAACGGGAGGTTATGAATTGTTTGTGCCGCTAATGCTGGTCTCTGCAATATCTTATGCATTCACAAAATATTTTGTTTCGAATTCTATTTATACGGTAGAATTAGCAAAAAAAGGACAGCTAATTACCCACAATAAAGACAAGAATGTGCTTATGCTGTTGCAAATTGACAAGCTTATTGAAAGGAATTTTAATCCAATTACACCAGAAATGACTTTTGGAGAAATGTTAAAAAAATCAGTGGCAAAGTCAAAAAGAAATATTTTTCCGGTATTAGACGATAAAAAACAGTTTTTAGGCATTGTATTATTAGATGATATTAGGCCCATGATGTTTGATCAAACCCAGTATGATGAAACCTATGTTTCTGATTTTATGAAAAGTGCACCTGCAATTATCTTTGAAGGGGACTCTGTAGAGGTGGTGATGCAAAAATTTAAAGAAAGTGGTGCATGGAATTTACCCGTTGTAAAAGACGGTATTTATTCAGGTTTTATTTCTAAATCAAAACTATTAACCGCATATAGAAATAAGCTAATTGAAGTTACCAGTTAAAAAAAATAAATTGAGATGAGAATAAATACGTATTCCCAAACGATGGCAAAGAAATCTGATACCGCTTTAGCACTCGTTTTAGAAGAGAAACATAAATATACAGAAGAAGCAATACAAGCGGTAATTTGGGAGCTTGAAAACAGGAATATAATTGAAAAAGATTCAATTATACAAAATCCAAGTGTCCTTGTACCCGAGGCAGTTGTTAAAGAAGGGGAGCGAG
>DPRC01000073.1:9531-11131 GCA_003537695.1 Polaribacter sp. | reverse complement strand
TTCTCTAAAAGAGCCATAAGAGGGTTTACTATTTTTTTTAGTACGCTTTTTGGAGTCGTACTATTGATGCATAATTTAAAGAAAATGAACAAGCGAAAGGCAAGAATGGAAGTGCTTTTTTTTGGAATTTTCTATACTTTTTTTACGATGATACTTTTAAGTTACCTCCCTACTACACTTTTTATAACGCTACTTTTTAATGGTATTGGGTATGTGGTTTTAACGGAATATTTTTGGAATAAAAGCTTAGGGAAAAACGTAGAATATCAGAAGGAGCAAATTACAAAACCGGTAATTATCTCGCTGTCAATTGTTGCTTTCATCATATATATTCAATTTTCATCGGGGGTTTTACAGGGATAGGGTTTGCAGTGCTCCTGGGGCTAAGGCGGTTTCTAAAAGTTACTTTTGTTGACAATAGTAAACAGGATTTTATTTTCTATTTCCTGCGCTTCTGAAGTGCTTTTTCCAAAATCCATAAACCAACTTGCGGTAAATTTTAATTTATTTATAGGAGCATACATTTTAAAATTATTATTGGAACGGTCAATTTTGTATGCTTTTCGTTCTCTTTTATTTTTTTTAAATTTAAGAGATAACTTTTGTAATTTTACAATATGAAATTCATAATAAAAATAATGTTTATTGTCTTTGTCGTTTGGATGATTGTGGGAGCATATCTCATAAATACCGAACATGAGCAGGCAGAAGTTGTAATGGGTTTAGGTGTTTTGTATATGTCACTGCTATTTATGCCTTGCTTTATTTACTATCGGTATCGAGATGGAAAGTATAAGAAATATATTTTGAACGATCAGAAATTAAAAGAGGCTTTTAGTCAGCAAGGCAAGAAGTGATCTTAAACTTCAGAAAGTGAGCTGTATTTTATGCAATTTATTTTGATTTAATGAAGTGAACCATAGCGCTTGTTAGGGTTTTTTATGTTCTTAAGAGAAGAATAGTTCGTACTTTTGTAACTTATGATAGACCCAAGAGAAGCAATTTCAGAAAAAGCAGTTTTAATCGGCGTAATTACGCAACAACAGGATGAAACGCAGTCTGATGAGTATTTAGATGAGTTGGAATTTTTAACCTCTACAGCGGGTGGTGTTGCCGTAAAGCGCTTTGTCCAAAAGATGGAGCGGCCAAATCCTAAAACTTTTTTAGGAGTGGGTAAATTAGATGAAGTAAGAGCGTATATAGAGTCTCATAATATTGGAACCGCAATTTTTGATGATGAGTTATCGCCAGCACAAATAAGAAATATAGAAAAAGTTTTAGATTGTAAAATTTTAGACAGAACGAACCTTATCTTGGATATTTTTGCACAAAGAGCGCAATCAAGCTCTGCAAAAACACAGGTAGAGTTGGCGCAATGCCAATACTTATTGCCGCGTTTAACGAGACTTTGGACACACCTTGACAAGCAAAAAGGAGGTATTGGAATGCGAGGTCCTGGAGAAACTGAAATTGAAACAGATCGACGTATTATTCGTGATAAAATAGATGTTTTAAAGAAGAAGTTACGGACCATAGACAAACAGATGTCTGTTCAAAGAAAAAACCGTGGAAAAATGGTTCGGGTTGCTTTGGTGGGATA
>DPRC01000073.1:0-9115 GCA_003537695.1 Polaribacter sp. | reverse complement strand
ACTACTGTTCGAAAAGTAGTGATTAAGAACATTCCTTTTTTAATGACAGATACGGTTGGTTTTATTAGAAAGCTGCCCACACAATTGGTAGAATCTTTTAAATCTACCTTAGATGAAGTTCGGGAAGCAGATTTGTTGTTGCATGTAGTAGACATTTCGCATCCTAATTTTGAAGATCATATTGCCTCTGTAAATGGCGTATTAGATGACATTAAGTGTGCGGACAAGCCAATAGTAATGGTGTTTAATAAGATTGATGCATATGAACATGAAACCATCGAAAAGGACGACATTGTAACAGAAAAGACAAAGGAACATTATACGCTACAAGACTGGAAAAAAACATGGATGAATGACAAAGAGCATACGTCTATTTTTATTTCAGCTCTAAATAAAGAGAATTTAGAGGATTTTAAAGAGACGGTGTACGAGCAGGTGAAAACAATTCACATTCAACGTTTTCCCTACAATGATTTTTTATACCACGAGTACAAGGAAGAATAATGTTTTTTAGCACAGGTATTGTGCTTTTTTTAAAAACGGAAGCAAGCCTGTTTAGTAGCTTGTTTTTTCATGGAAACTGTAGTTAACCCCCAAACCAAATAGTTGTCTAAATTGGATTCTGCTAGAGGCATTGTCATCTATAATAGTGTGAAAGGTAATGTGCATCTTGATGTTTTTATTCACTTTAAAACGAATGTTTGTTTGATAATCTAAGTCAACATTTCTAACATTCGAAAGGTAATCGGAATACAATGTAATAATATTCTCCATTTCAATATTTTCCATCAGCTGCAATTTATAGTAACTAGAAAGGTTGAAACCCAAACTAAATGCTGTATTTTTTCCTTCCGCTACTCCAAACTTTCCAGAGAAAGAGTTACTTACAAAAGTATATCTTGCAGTTGCTGGTGCAATATTAATACTTAAATTATCTGACTTTTTCCATAACATACCCGGTCCAAAAGTTAAATATGCAGGAGAGAAAAATCCGGAGACTGCGGCTTTGGGTTTTTTACTGTAGTCAAATCCATTTGCGTATTGTGTTCGAAAGTTCCCAATAAATGATAAAAACCAATAGTTCCCAGTTTTTACACCAAGAAGTGAATTCACTTCCAATCGATCATTTGTTTTTCGATAACCTTGCGCTCCTAAATAACTCAAACCGTATCCCGAAATAATTCTGCTATCCCAGTTTATATTGCCTTGCTTATAGTTAAAATCGTAATTTATATTGATATTTCCAGCAACGGTATTTTCACCCCCTGAAGCCCAGTTAGAAAAAGAAGATTGGTTGAAGATAAAAGCAACTCTTCCGTGAATTTTCCATTTAGGTGCCGGAATAGTGTCTTGCTGTTGCTCTTGGGAATAGACCAAGGAGGTAAGCAGTATTAAAAAGCCAAGGACTATTTTTTTTACCATCATTGCGTTTAAGAGATGTCTTATTTTTTTGCTTTGTACAAAGGAACTGTAGAGCAAGCTTCTCCAAAAAGTATCGACCTTGCAAGAGGCTGTAATTTCGCAATTAAAAAAGCATATGCAGAGTTTGGAATTGGTTTTTCTGCACAGCCTTTGATAATTACTGGACACCCCGCGAAATCTCGCAAGTCTACAAAATTTAAGAGCTCTTGGAAAATGACCGTTTCTAGTAATTCTAAATCTCCAATAACCACTTTATTCGCAAAAGGTGTTATTTCTGCCGCAATAAGCATAAAGGCCCAAGAGGGAACGATCGCATCTGCAGAACAAGTGACTGCGACAAAAGAATTTTTATACTTAGACCAATCGTGGTCTTTCACAAATGCTCTAAAATCTTTTTCTTTTAAAATTATTTCCTCAAATAACCAGTCTTTAATATCAAATAAAACTCTTTTCCCTTCTGGATAAATTTCTTCAAGATCAAATGTTTTTAACTTGCTATTTGCGACTCTATTTATAATTTCTCCAGCCATTATTGTTTTATTTTCTTTCTAGTTTTTAAAACTAAATATGATTTAAAGCATTCCTAACTCTAACTTCGCTTCTTCGCTCATCATTTCTGAGGTCCAAGTAGGGTCAAAGGTAATCTCTACTTCGCATGCATGTACTTCTTTTAAAGACTTTACTTTTTCTTCAATGTCTAAAGGCAGACTTTCGGCTACAGGACAATTTGGAGAGGTTAGCGTCATTAATATTTTTGCATTGTTTTCTTCGGAGACAAAAACATCATAAATCAACCCTAGCTCGTAAATATCTACAGGTATTTCTGGATCGTAAATAGTTTTTAAAACACCTACAATTTTATCTCCAATTTCTTCTAATTCTTTATCTGTCATCGTGTAAATTCTTAATCTGTTAATCTTGTTTGTTGCGCAATTGCGTACATTTTTATTTGTTTTACCATCGATACCAAACCGTTTGCTCTGGTTGGACTCAAATGTTCTTTCAGTCCAATTTTATCTATAAACGTTGTTTCCGCAGTTAAAATATCTGCTGGTTTCTGTTCCGAAAAAACGCGCAATAACAATGCCACAATCCCTTTGGTTAAAATAGCATCACTATCTGCTGTAAATTTGACCTTATCACGATTTAATTCAGAGTATAACCAAACTTTAGATTGACACCCCTTTATCAAGTTTTCTTCTAATTTATATTGGCTGTCTATAATGGGTAATGACTTCCCGAGATCTATAATATATTCATAGCGATCCATCCAATCATCAAACATAGAGAACTCCTCAATAATTTCTTCTTGTATTTCTTTGATAGTCATTTTTAAAACTTATTTTTGTGCTTTCAAAAAGCGATTTTGTACAATGCAAAATTACGCATAAAAACTAAGAAATGAGTAAATTATTAGCAGTTGGTACCGTAGCATTTGATGCTATTGAGACACCTTTTGGTAAAACAGATAAAATTTTAGGAGGATCGGGAACTTTTGTTGGTTTGGCGGCCTCTCAATTTGGAGTGGAAACTGGTGTTGTTTCAGTTGTTGGAGGAGACTTTCCAGCTTCCTATTTAGAAATGATGAATTCGAATGGAATTAATACTGATGGAATTGAAGTTGTAAAAGATGGGAAGACTTTTTTCTGGAGTGGGAAATATCACAATGATATGAATTCTAGAGACACCTTAGTTACAGAGTTAAATGTTTTAGAAACGTTTGCTCCCGTAGTACCTGAACATTTTAAAGATGCAGGTATTGTGATGCTAGGAAATTTGCATCCTTTAACACAGGCTTCTGTGTTGGACCAAATGAAGGAAACACCAAATCTAATTGTTTTAGACACGATGAATTTCTGGATGGACATTGCTTTAAATGATTTACACACCGTTTTAAAAAGAGTAGACGTAATTACTATTAATGATGAAGAAGCAAGACAATTATCTGGAGAGTATTCTCTGGTAAATGCAGCGAAGAAGATTCATACGATGGGACCAAAATTTGTGGTGATTAAAAAAGGAGAACACGGAGCATTGCTGTTTAGTGAGGGTAAAATGTTTGCTGCACCTGCGTTGCCATTAGCAGACGTTTTTGATCCAACAGGAGCAGGAGATACATTCGCTGGTGGTTTTTGTGGCTATTTAGCAAAAACGGAAGACCTCTCTTTTGAGAATATGAAAAACGCCATCATTTTTGGCTCCAACTTAGCTTCTTTCTGTGTAGAGGAGTTTGGCACGGAACGCATGCAGACGCTAACGGCAGATGAAGTTACAGATCGTTTGCAAGCTTTTAAAGACTTGACACAATTTGACATGAACATAGCTTAATAAGAATCCGCGGTTAACACTGCGGATTTTTTTTTGATAAAAAAGTAGGTAAACAACACAACGCAAAACAACTAAAAACAAGACTAAATGAGTGACGCTATCAAGCATGAATGTGGAATTGCACTTGTCCGATTAAAGAAACCTTTACAGTTTTATAAGGACAAATACGGGTCTGCTTTCTACGGCATTAATAAGATGTATCTGTTAATGGAGAAACAACACAATCGCGGTCAAGATGGTGCTGGTTTTGCCAGTGTAAAATTTAATGTAGCACCAGGAACTAGGTATGTAAGTAGAGTGCGTTCTAACCAATCGCAACCCATACAAGATATTTTTGCTCAAATAAACGATCGTTTAAATGGGGTGTTAGAAGAAAACCCCGACAAAAAGGACGATGTTGCTTGGCAGGAGGAGCACATGCCATACATAGGGAATTTGTTTTTAGGGCATGTTCGTTACGGTACTTTCGGTAAAAACAGCATAGAAAGTGTGCATCCATTTTTACGTCAAAGCAATTGGCGTCATCAAAATTTAATTGTTGCTGGGAATTTTAATATGACCAACTCGAAACAATTATTAGAAGAATTGGTAGAGCTAGGGCAGCATCCAAAAGAGTTTACAGATACGGTAACTGTCATGGAAAAAATAGGTCACTTTTTAGAAGAAGAGGTGGCTAGTTTGTACCAACAAGCAAAAATTAAAGGATTTAATAAAAAAGACGCTTCGCCATTTATAGAAGAGCATTTAGACTTACAAAACGTATTAAGCAGGTCTGCCAAAAACTGGGATGGTGGTTATGCTTTGGCAGGTTTAGTAGGGCATGGAGATGCTTTTGTTTTAAGAGATCCAAACGGAATTAGACCAACGTACTTCTATGAAGATGATGAGGTGGTAGTGGTTGCTTCGGAAAGACCCGTTATTCAAACTGTTTTTAATGTAAAGATTGAAGATGTTCAGGAATTAGAAAGAGGACATGCACTAATTATAAAAAAGAATGGAAAGACATCTGTAGAAGAAGTTTTAGCGCCTAGAGAAAAGAAATCGTGTTCTTTCGAGCGTATTTATTTTTCTAGAGGAAGTGATGCTTCTATTTATGAAGAAAGAAAGAATTTAGGAAAATTAGTGTTTCCAAAAATCTTAAAATCGATTAATTCTGACATCTCTAACACTGTTTTTTCTTACATCCCAAATACAGCAGAAACTTCTTTCTACGGAATGACAGAGGCTGCAGAAGATTTATTAAATGAGCAAAAAACAGCTAAAATATTAGCGGGTGGTACAAAATTATCTGCCAAGAGAGTTACAGAAATTTTGTCTGAAAGAGCGCGTTTTGAAAAAATAGCAATTAAAGATGCAAAATTAAGAACCTTTATTGCTGATGATAGCAGTAGAGACGATTTGGTAGAGCATGTCTATGACATTACGTACGGTGTTGTAAAACCAACAGACAATCTGGTTATTATAGACGACAGTATTGTTAGAGGAACAACGTTGAAGAAAAGTATTATTAAAATTTTAGACAGATTAGCCCCTAAAAAGATCGTCGTAGTTTCTTCTGCGCCACAAATTAGATATCCAGATTGTTACGGAATAGACATGGCTAGGATTGAAGCTTTTATTGCTTTTAAAGCAGCAATTGAGTTGTTAAAAGACACAAAGCAAGAAAGTATTATAGACACCGTTTACAAGAAATCAAAAGCACAACAAGGCAAGAAAGATGAAGAAATAGTGAATTTTGTAAAAGGAATTTATGCGCCTTTTGCGATTGAAGAAGTTTCTGCTAAAATTGCTGAAATGTTAAAGACAAAAGACATAAAGGCGGATGTTGATGTTATTTACCAAACCGTAGAAAACTTGCACATTGCTTGTCCAGATAATTTAGGAGATTGGTATTTCACAGGGGATTATCCAACACCAGGAGGAAATAGAGTGGTAAACGAAGCCTTCATAAATTTTTATGAAGGAAACGATAAAAGAGCTTATTAACCCCCTTTAATTTTTATCCATAAAAAAAGCATCCAAATTTTTGGATGCTTTTTTAGTTTCTATAAACAGTTGCGAGCTTCACTTAAGCGTTCACCACTGCAGGCAGACAGACTGCTTATTTTGCTTCATTAAACCTACGTTCAACTTCGTTCCAGTTAATTACATTAAAGAAAGCATTAATATAATCAGGTCTTCTGTTTTGGTAGTTTAAGTAGTATGCATGTTCCCAAACGTCTAATCCTAAAATTGGAGTTCCTCCACAAGTAACGCCGGGCATTAAGGGATTGTCTTGGTTTGGTGTAGAACACACGTCTACTTTTCCTCCTTTATGTACGCACAACCAAGCCCATCCAGAACCAAATTGAGTTGCAGCAGCATTAGAAAATGCTTCCATGAAAGCCTTTTCAGATCCAAAAGCAGCTTCAATAGCCTCTTTTAACGCTCCTGAAAGCGTTCCTTTGTTTTGTGGGTTCATTACTTTCCAAAATAAAGAATGATTGTAAAAACCACCACCATTATTTCTTACACCACCATTGCTCATATCTAAATTAGCTAAAATAGCTTCAATAGATTTTCCTTCTAAGTCACTTCCTGCAACTGCGCCGTTTAATTTCGTTGTATATCCATTGTGATGTTTGCTATGATGAATTTCCATAGTTTTTGCATCTATATTAGGTTCTAACGCATCGTAAGCATAGTCTAATTCTGGTAATTGAAAAGCCATTTTTTTTCTATTTTAAGGTTCATACTCTATTCATTATTGCAAATTTACTCAATATGCAGCAGTTTACAAAATATTAAGCTTTTGTTCCCCTATAATAGTATCAATAAGATTTATTCGCCAAATTTTTGCATAAACGCTTCTACTTTATCTACCATGTTTTTACTTCCGCAAATAAAAGGAACTCTTTGGTGTAATTCTGTAGGCGCTACATCTAAGGTTCTTGTGTATCCATCAGAAGATTTTCCATTGGCCTGCTCTGCAATATAAGCAATTGGGTTGCATTCATACAATAAGCGCAGTTTCCCGCTGGGATTTCGCGAGCCTTTAGGATATAAATAAATACCACCTTTGATCATATTTCTATGAAAATCGGAAACCAAAGAACCAATATATCTGCTGGTATAAGGTCTTTCACCTTCCTCTTCTTGACAGTATTTTATATATTTTTTTATCCCTTCAGGGAAATCAAAATAATTACCTTCATTCACTGAATAAATAGTACCATCTTCTGGAAACTGCATGTTAGGGTGCGATAAGTAAAAGGTTCCAATGGCAGGATTTAAAGTAAAGCCGTTGACACCAGCACCAGTGGTATACACCAACATGGTAGAAGTTCCGTAGACAACATAACCAGCAGCTACTTGTTCACTTCCTTTCTGTAAGAAATCTGCTAATTGCACGGGGGTACCAACAGGTGTAATTCTTCGGTAAATGGAGAAAATAGTTCCTACAGATACGTTGACATCGATATTAGAAGAACCGTCCAAAGGATCAATTAGTACCACGTACTTATTTTGATGATTTTCATCTTGGCTATTGATAGATATAAAACTGTCTTCTTCTTCACTAGCAATGCCACAGACAATATTCCTTTTTGTGAGTGTTTGAATGAACTTATCATTGGCATAAACATCTAGTTTCTGCTGATCCTCACCTTGGATGTTTGTTTCTCCGTAAGCACCAATTACATCTACTAAACCGGCTTTGTTTACCTCGTGATTTACAACTTTCGCTGCCAGTCTGATAGAGTTGATAAGTCTGGAAAGTTCTCCTGAAGAATACTTAAAAGAATCTTGATTTTCAATAATAAACTCTCCTAAAGTTTGAATTTTATGCGACATGTTTTTTATTTAATATGGGGACTGCAAAGATGCCCTTTTTTTAAGTAACTACAACGATTTCGTGCTCAATTTTACGGTACAAATTATTCTGCGGTTTGAAATTTTAAACAAATTAAAAATAAGTGTATAATTAAGTTAAATATTTTAAAGCGATTTCAAAAAAACTATCTTTGATAAAATTATTAGAACATGAGTTATATCATACGATTAGGGGAAGCAGAAGATATGCAAGCAGTATTTGATTTAATCACAGAATTGGCAATTTTTGAAAAGGAGCCTGATGCAGTAGCAATTACGGTCGCAGACTTAGTGCAAGATGGTTTTTCTGAAAACCCAAAATTTAAGGTGTTTGTTGCAGAACAAGACTGCACGATCATAGGTATTGCCTTGTTTTATGAGCGATTTTCTACTTGGAAGGGACGCACCATTCATTTAGAGGATTTAATTGTAACGAAGGCCAAACAGAAAATTGGAGCAGGAAAAGCCCTTTATACTGCCGTCTTAAAACATGCACACGAGCATAATTTTAACAGGGTTGCTTGGGAGGTGATTGATTGGAATACCAATGCAATTGATTTTTATAAAAGTACAGGAGCAACCTATTTAAACGATTGGTCCGTGGTACAAATGAACAAAGAAAATTTAGTAAAATTTATTCAAGATAACTAAGAATGAAAATTTTTAAATTTGGAGGAGCCTCTGTAAAGGATGCCGCAGGTGTAAAAAATATAATTAATATTTTACAAAGTGAAGGCACGGAAAATACGTTGGTGGTCATCTCTGCAATGGGGAAGATTACGAATGCCTTTGAGGCGGTAATCGATGCCTACTACGATAAGACAGATCAGCTGTCCGAAAAGCTTGGTTTTATTGAGGATTTTCACAAAACTATTCTCAATGATTTATTTGATAAAAATGATGAAATTTATAAAGAAATTGACATTCTATTAGGTGAATTAAGTTGGTTTTTAGCAAGAAATACATCGCAAAGATATAATTATGTATACGATCAAATCATCTGTTTTGGAGAGCTATTGTCTACGAAAATAGTTTGTGCGTACTTTACAAAAATCGGAATTGAAAACAATTGGTTCGATGTTCGGAATTATATAAAAACAGATAGTAACTACAGGGATGCTAAAGTAGATTGGGCCTTAACGCAAGACATAATTAGTAAGAAGTTAGACGTTTCTAAATTAAATATTACACAAGGATTTATTGCTGCAAATGACACTGAAAACACAACCACTCTGGGAAGAGAGGGTTCTGATTATACCGCAGCTATTTTTGCTTATTGCCTAAACGCAGAAAGTGTTACTATCTGGAAAGATGTGGCAGGTGTTTTAAATGCAGATCCACGCGTTTTTGAGGAGACTACGTTGTTAGAGCAAATTTCATACGAAGAGGCAATTGAAATGGCTTTCTATGGCGCCTCTGTAATACATCCAAAAACATTACAACCGCTAGAGCGAAATGAAATTCCGTTATTGGTGCGTTCTTTTCTCAATCCAAAAGAAGCAGGAACCAAAGTGAG
>DPRC01000057.1:2421-3524 GCA_003537695.1 Polaribacter sp. | reverse complement strand
GTATGCTATTTTGGCGCGTATATTTTTTTTGCTGTTTTTAATACAGCTGCGCGCTCAAAGGACATGGTTTTTGTTTTGAACTTTGCATATAATTCCATCTGGTCTGTATAATGTGGACTTTCGGGTCTTCGACTATTCCCAAAAGAAATCACGGACTCATAATATGTTTTGGTCGGCGTAAACCGCACCAATCCAATATAAGATTCTCCATGTGTAATTTTCATGCGCCCCTCTTTGTCAGGAACACCTTTCATTGCGGTCACCACATCTGGCAAACCAAAAATAGCTAAGGATTTATCACCTCGCACTAATTTTTGAAAATCGCCTAATTGAATACGATCACTGTTAAAATGAGTTTTTAAATAAGCTTTTGTATCTTTTAATGCTTGATACAGTATCGCTTGGGTAAAAATATGATCTGCACCTAGTTTTAAATAATAAGGTCTTAACTGATAGTATAAAACCGCATAGGCACCTGCCCCATAGGAGGTTGCATTGGTAATTCGATCCCAATTTTTGATCTCTGAAAGTAAAACGCTAACAGCTGGATATTCCGAAATTTCCATCTCAAAAAGTGCATTTAAATCCATATAATTATACTGCAAGGGTGTTGGCAATTGATGGTCATACTTAATCCGTTTAAAACGCTTGTAATCGATGTGTTCCTTTTCCTCTAAAAGCTTTAAAAGACGGGTAGACCTATTGTTGTCATAAGTTTCATACTGCATTTCTTTTGCGAAATTTTCAGATTGGGGGTTGTCTGCTGCTCCTGAAGACTTAAAAGGACTGTGGTTTGCATTGTATACAAAACCAGATTTTGGGCTAATTACTTGTGGCAAATCTTTAATGTCGTAATAAGAATCCCAAAGGGTCTTTCGCGTATTTCCTGGCACTACATCACTCCAGTCATAGCCTTTCGCTCGTATTGGAATTTTTCCGTTAGAAATATAAAAAATAGTGTCGTTTTTGTCTGCATACCCAATATTATAACCTGGCAATGCTTTCATTTCTAAAGCCGTATAAAACTCTGTAAAGCTATTTGCTTTATTCATACGCCACCACTGCTCAATGGCATTAATATTTGTAGTACTTGGTGTTCGCAC
>DPRC01000057.1:1038-2011 GCA_003537695.1 Polaribacter sp. | reverse complement strand
CCTAAGAATTTAACATGGAGTTTTGCTTTTAGTTTTTCTAAAGTATGCTCGATACCATCCACCAAATACACCTCTTTTTTATCTGGATGCATCTCTAAGGCAAATACATCTGCTTTGTCTGGATAATTCACAGTATGTGTCCAGCCCAAAGACTCATTTGCTCCCGTTAGCAAACAAGGGGAACCTGGAAAAGTGGCTCCAATAATATTGGTTCCTTCTTCACTTACTAAGTGTGCTTCATACCAAGAGGTAGGCCCCTCCAAAGGTTGGTGTGTATTGATGGCTAAAAAAGTTTCATTAGAATGCGTTCTGCTGCGACTAATAGCAAGAAGATTTGATCCTTTGGTATCTTCTGCAATATCGTATGGCCATGACAATTTATTATTTACAATTCCCTTCACCAACTTATCTGCCCCATTTGAAATAAATAATTGCAACTGCGTATACCGCAATAACTTTTGAGCTGTCAATGGAAATAGTTCTTTCTCAAGTATTTCCTCTGGATGTTTTTTTGCAAATGCATTCAATCCATCCGTAAACCCCTGCAATACGGCATTAAAATCATCACCTAACGTATGCAATTTTTCATTAACCGTTTTTTTAGATTGTATGAATTGCGTCAAAAAATCTGCTCCAAGCCCTTTTCTTCCAAGAAGTTTTCCCAACAGTCCATTGCCCGCCAAATACGCCTCTTGCATTAATTTAAAATGATCCTCTGCTTGTGCCCAAGCAAAACCATAGGCAACTGCAGCATCTGTTGCTGCGTATATATGCGGAACCCCATACCCGTCTCGAACAATCTCTATTTGGTCTGGATTTATTTGACAAAAGCTTTTAAAATTAAAAACACTTATCATAAGAAGAAGGACTATTTTTTTCATCAAAAATTATTTTTTTACAAAAATACTACCTTTTTAGCAGTAATTAACATCGCTGTAAATAGGAATTTAAAATTTGGATTTAAGAGCATACA
>DPRC01000057.1:0-627 GCA_003537695.1 Polaribacter sp. | reverse complement strand
GATAAAAATTAAACAGCTATATTAATTGTTAATTACAACTTAATATGTAGCTTTGAAAAGATTATAGCACATTCTTCTTTGAAGAAAAACAAAATAAATTAAAATGAAAAAAATAGTACTCCTTGCAATTCTAACTACAATATGCTCTTGCAAGTCCAACCACACAGACTACGAAACCATCGAAAAAAATAATGAATTTCGTGAAAATGTATTAAAAAAAAATACTGGGAAATATGCCGTTTTAGCAGATGGCTACACCTATTTTGAACAAGCAAATCAACACTCTTTATCGGGTACTATTATTTTAGTACACGGTTGGTCTGTGCCTTCCTATATTTGGAAATTAACTTTTGAGAGCTTAAAAGAAAAAGGGTACCATGTAGTCATGCTGGATTTGTATGGACGCGGAAATTCAGACAACCCAAACCTCCCACAAACAGATGCATTGCGCGCTAAACAGGTAGTACAATTAGCAAATACCCTTAAAATTTCTAAAGCCATATTCGTTGGGCTCTCCAATGGAGGAAGGATTATTTCAAAAATTGCAGATTTAGCTCCTGAAAAAGTCCAGGGACTTTGCTATGTAGGATCTTCTAGCTTTCAAGAGCACGCAACACCCACGAACAC
>DPRC01000087.1:2892-3582 GCA_003537695.1 Polaribacter sp. | reverse complement strand
CGTTTAAACGGAGCAGAGATGGCACGTTCAGAACATTTTAAAGAAGGAAGAATTCCGCTTTCAACGTTCAGAGCAGATATTGATTATTCACTAGTTGAAGCACATACTACTTATGGAAGATTAGGTATCAAAGTGTGGATCATGAAAGGTGAGGTATATGGTAAGAGAGAATTATCTCCTTTAGTTGGATTGTCTAAGAAGCAAGCTGGCGGAAATAAAGGTGGTGCTGATCGTGGAAAGAGACCGCAACCTCGTAGAAGAAAATAATTTTTAAAATTAGAAATTAAAAATGTTACAGCCAAAAAGAGTAAAATACCGTAAGGTACAGAAGGCGAAAGGAAATATGACTGGTATTTCTGGTAGAGGGAATCAACTTTCTAATGGAATGTTCGGAATCAAATCTATAGATCAGAATTTATTAACGTCTCGTCAAATTGAAGCAGCTCGTATTGCAGCTACGCGTCACATGAAGAGAGAAGGTCAGTTATGGATTAAAGTATTTCCAGATAAGCCAATTACTAAAAAGCCTTTAGAGGTTCGTATGGGTAAAGGTAAAGGAGCACCGGATCATTTCGTTGCAGTTATAAAACCAGGTAGAATATTGTTCGAAATTGGTGGTGTACCAATTAACGTTGCAAAAGAAGCCTTACGTTTGGCAGCGCAGAAACTTCCCGTAAGAACGAAGTTTGT
>DPRC01000087.1:0-2572 GCA_003537695.1 Polaribacter sp. | reverse complement strand
AACGAAGTTTGTAGTTGCAAGAGATTTTGATATTAACGCTTAATTCGAAATAGAATGAAACAATCAGAAGTAAAAGAATTATCTATAGTTGCTCTTAATGAGAAGCTTGGAGCGTTGCAAAAGAATTATACCGATCTTAAAATGGCGCATGCGATCACTCCTTTGGAGAATCCGTTGCAGTTGAGAAGTTTAAGAAGAACTGTAGCAAGAATTGCAACAGAATTAACAAAAAGAGAATTACAATAATTCTATAGTCAGTTTTAAAGATGGAAAAAAGAAATCTTAGAAAAGAGAGAATTGGTGTAGTTTCAAGTAGCAAAATGGAAAAGTCTATTGTTGTTGCTGAAACTAAGAGAGTAAAGCACCCGATGTACGGAAAGTTCGTATTAAAGACTAAGAAGTACGTTGCACACGACGAACAGAATGATTGCAACGAAGGAGATACGGTTAGGATCATGGAAACAAGACCTATGAGTAAATCTAAACGTTGGAGATTAGTAGAAATCCTAGAAAGAGCTAAATAATATGTTACAGACAGAATCAAGATTAAAAGTAGCAGATAATACTGGAGCCAAAGAGGTTTTGGTGATCAGAGTTTTAGGAGGAACAAGAAAACGTTACGCAAGTATTGGAGACAAGATTGTAGTATCTGTTAAATCTGCGACTCCAAACGGAACTGTAAAGAAAGGTCAAGTTTCTAGAGCAGTTGTTGTGAGAACTAAAAAAGAAGTAAGACGTAAGGATGGATCTTATATCAGATTTGATGACAATGCTTGTGTACTTTTAAATCCTACAGAGGAGATGAGAGGAACACGTGTATTTGGTCCTGTAGCACGTGAGCTTCGTGAGAAACAATTCATGAAAATTGTATCATTAGCACCGGAAGTGCTTTAACATTATAACAAAATGAAGAAGTTTAAAATAAAATCAGGAGATACTGTAAAAGTAATCGCAGGAGACCATAAGGGATCTGAAGGTAAAGTTTTACAAATCATTAAAGACAAGGATAGAGTATTGGTAGAAGGCGTGAATTTAGTTTCTAAACACACCAAACCAAGTGCACAAAGTCCTCAAGGTGGTATTGTAAAGAAAGAAGCTTCACTTCACATTTCTAACGTAATGTTAGTAGATGCAGGTGTTGCGGTAAGAGTAGGTTATCAAGTTGATGGAGATACGAAGACTAGAGTCTCTAAAAAAACTAAAAAATAAGAATAATCATGAGTTACGTACCAAGATTAAAATCAGAATACAAAGAAAGAGTGGTCAAAGCTCTTACGGAGGAATTCAGTTATAAGAATGTAATGCAAGTGCCTAAATTAGAGAAAATAGTTATTTCTAAAGGTGTAGGTGCTGCGATTGCAGATAAGAAATTAATAGATTATGCTATCGAAGAGTTGACCAAAATTACAGGTCAAAAGGCAATATCTACGATGTCTAAAAAGGATGTTGCATCTTTTAAATTGCGTAAAGGAATGCCAATTGGTGTGAAGGTTACGTTAAGAGGTGTTAAAATGTATGAGTTTTTAGACAGATTAGTTACAGCTTCTTTACCTCGTGTAAGAGACTTTAACGGTATTAAGGCAAATGGATTTGACGGTAGAGGTAATTACAATTTAGGAATTACTGAGCAAATCATTTACCCAGAGATAAATATTGACCAAGTAAAGAAAATCAATGGAATGGATATTACTTTTGTAACGTCTGCTGCTACTGATAAAGAAGCGAAGTCATTATTAGGAGAATTAGGTTTACCATTCAAAAAAAATTAAGAGATGGCTAAAGAATCAATGAAAGCTCGCGAACGTAAAAGAGCGAGCACGGTTGCAAAGTATGCTGAGAAAAGAAAAGCGTTGAAAGATGCTGGAGATTATTTGGCATTACAAAAATTACCAAAGAACGCTTCACCAGTTAGAATGCATAACAGATGTAAACTAACCGGTCGTCCAAAAGGATACATGAGACAGTTCGGCTTATCACGTGTTACATTCCGTGAAATGGCAAATCAAGGATTGATACCAGGAGTCAAAAAGGCAAGTTGGTAGTAATCAAAAATAAAGCTTAAAACTAAAATAGAATGTGTATATTTGCGCGCTCTATTTTTTTGGGTAAAAGAATTTTAACTGATTATAGGTTCAAATATCACGGAGAATCCGTAACACAAATAGAGGTGTTTGAAAACCATAATCGCAATATAAATAAGTATGTATACAGATCCAATCGCGGATTTTTTAACGAGAGTTAGAAATGCAATCGCAGCAGGGCACAGAGTAGTGGAAATTCCAGCTTCAAACTTGAAGAAGGAAATGACTAAGATTTTGTTTGATCAAGGTTTTATTTTAAGTTATCAGTTCAATGACAACAAAGTTCAGGGAGCCATTAAGATCGCTTTAAAGTATGACAGAGAAACAAAGGAGTCAGTAATTAGAAAAATTCAACGTATCAGTACACCAGGTTTACGTAAATATGTTGGCTCTACAGAGATGCCAAGAGTATTGAACGGACTTGGAATTGCTATTGTCTCTACATCGAAAGGTGTAATGACAAACAAGATGGCACGTGATGAGAATGTTGG
>DPRC01000128.1 GCA_003537695.1 Polaribacter sp. | reverse complement strand
AGCTAACTATTTCAGTATGAAAGCGATCGAAAAAAATGTTTTTTTTTATATCCTAAAGCCTTGTAAATGTTAAAAAACATTTTATATTTGCAAACGATTTACCACGCGAAAGTAGCTCAGTTGGTAGAGCGTCAGCCTTCCAAGCTGAATGTCGCCAGTTCGAACCTGGTCTTTCGCTCAAAAGACTTCATATTTTATATGGAGTCTTTTTTTTGTTCTAAATGAACGTTTTATATTAAAATTTAATTTTTACAAGACCTGAGCACTCTGCATTAGAAAACGCCTACACCCTTTGTTTTTAAAATGTAATAAAATTATAACGACTTTAATTTGTCTCCAAATAACAGCACCAATACAATTGGTATTGCCAGAAGAAGTACCATTAACTTATTTGTTGCGAACAACGATGGGTTGAGTGCTAATGTGATTGCAAAACCTCCTATCGCTCCCCCTAAATGTGCAGAGTGACCAACATTTCCCAATTGCTTTTTCATTCCATAAATAGAATATAATAAATAACCGACTCCAAAAATATACCCTGGAATTGGAATTGGAATAAAAAACAAATAAAGGCTCATATCCGGGTACAGTAATATAGAAGCATACACAATGCCAGAAACGGCGCCAGAAGCTCCAACAGCACTGTAATAGGGCTCATCTTTATGATATTTAAGGGAGTATAGGTTGCCGGCTATCAGACTTATAAAATAAATGATTAAGAAATTTGGAATGCCTAATATTCCTGCTACAATACCTCCAAATAAATACAAAGCATACATGTTAAATCCCAAATGCATAAAATCAACATGCAAAAAACCAGAAGTAAGCATTCTAATTTTTTCGCCTGATAAAATACGACCCACTTGAAATTTATATTTATCTAAAAAAGCACTGTCTTTAAAACCTTTCATAGAGACCAAAACATTGGCTATAATAATTAATAAAACTGCTTGATTTATATTTTCTATCATACCACAAAAATAATAAAAAGGGATTACTAAAATCTCTTTTCAATTTAAATTTATATGCGATATTTGTAAAACTAAAACACATGTATGCAGTTTATTCTCTTTGCAATTACCTATCCCCTCATTTGGATACTATCTCGGCTTCCCATGGGCGCTTTATACGTAATATCTGATTTCTTCTTTTTTTTGATTTACTATATTTTCGGGTATAGAAAACAAGTAGTTCTTGAGAATTTAGAACTTGCATTTCCAGACAAAAAAGAAAAAGAGCTTTTAGATATTAGAAAAAAATTCTTTAAACATTTTTTGGACCTGATGGTAGAAAGTGTAAAATCCTTTTCTATTTCTGAGAAAGAAATTCTAAAAAGGTATGTCTATATAAATCCTGAATTGGTAAACAAATATGCCAAAGAAGGAAAAAGTATTGCCTTAGTTGGTGCACACCAAGCAAATTGGGAATGGTCTACAAGCCTGCCTAAAGTTTTAGATATTGATGTGTATGGTGCGTATACAAGATTGAATAATATATACTACGAAAAAGCAGTTCGTGAGTCTCGAGAGAAGTTTGGAGTCCTAGGATATAAAACTTCTGAAATGGTTCGGGGAATGCAAAAGCGCTTTTCAAACAAACAACAAGGAGCCTACATTTTATTAAGCGACCAATCGCCACAACCTCATAAAACCTATTATTGGCGTACTTTTTTTAATATCAAAGTCCCCATTCATACGGGTGCAGAAATGCTCTCCAAAAAATTTGATTTAGTGGTGATTAATTATGTGACTAGAAAAGTAAAACGTGGATACTATGAAACTGAATTTCAATTAATAACAGACCATCCAAAAGGATTTGACGATTATCAAATTACAGATATGTACACGGAGTTAACTGAAAAAAACATTCTAGCGCAACCAGAGTATTATTTATGGTCACACAAACGGTTTAAGCACAGGGATAAAGTACCTTCTAAATTTCTATAAGAGAGATAGCCCTTTATAATAGTAATTTAAAATAGGCTAAACTTCCCCCCTATTAAAATATTATTCTGCAGGAAATAAAAACTTTGAGACGCTGAATCCAACACATTTAAAGAAGTCTTAATCGATGGCATATTGATGTATCCTCCTTTTAAATCTGCTTGTATAAAGAAATGTTTAAAAAAAGTGATATTCAATCCAACACCGGCTGAAAGTCCAAAACCTGAAAGATGGTAATCATCATGTCTTTCCATTCCCAATAAAGAAGTGTCCGTTTTTGGATATAAAACACCAGCACCAAAGCCTTCCGTCATATTTATTTGAAAGCGGTCAGAACTCAAACCAAACCAACTGCTGATATCATCAAAACGATACAGTTGCAAGTTGATATAGTTTAATCCATCCGTATGCTCTAAGCGCAAAAAATCTGCTGTCAGCTTAACTTGTTGTCCATTATAAACGCCGTCATATTGTGAATTCCCAATATTAATAGTGCCGTTGGCAGCTACTAATTGCTCTTTGTCAACTACATATTTCATGTGGTCTACTCCTATAGATATCGTATAATTTTCTTTAAAGAAATAGCCAATCCGAGCATTTGTTTGAGGCTTTGTAAGATTTGTAATACCAAAATATTTTTTAAAAGTAAATTCAGAAGGCGTGTCTTGTGCAGTTACGTTTTGCAATGTAAAATCATAATCCGCCCCTTTAAAACGTATATCAGAATCAGAATAACCTGCCCAATTCCAGCCCCAATAGGCAAAAAACTTTCCTTTATTTGTAACTTTACTCTTTTTAGAAATAGGAATATTTCCCTGTCCTACTACAGACGAAAAACTAAAAAAAAGTACTACTAAAATGATACTATTTGTTTTCAAAATACTCATTAATTTTTAAATAATTTCTTTAATTTCATTGATAAATCGCACTGCTAAATCATCTGCAGCTTGCTGTGATTTTGCCTCTGTATAGATTCGAATAATTGGTTCTGTATTCGATTTTCTTAAATGAATCCATTCATCGGCAAAGTCTATTTTGACACCATCAATTGTATTCACATCTTCATTCGAATATTTAGAAGCCATGGTCTCTAAAATCGCGTCAACGTCTATTGCTGGAGTTAACTGAATCTTATTTTTACTCATAAAATAACTAGGGTACGAGTCTCTTAGCGTTTTACAAGACATTTTCTTGTTTGCTAAGTGCGATAAAAATAAAGCGACACCAACTAAAGAATCACGTCCATAATGCGAAGCAGGATAAATAATTCCTCCGTTTCCTTCACCACCAATAACGGTATTCGTTTCCTTCATTTTAAGTACTACATTCACTTCACCAACTGCACTTGCAGTATACGTTCCACCATGTTTTTGTGTAACATCTCTTAAAGCTCTAGAAGAAGATAAATTAGAAACCGTATTTCCACCACCTAATTTTCCCAAAACATAATCTGCACAGGCAACTAAAGTATATTCTTCACCAAACATAGAGCCATCTTCTGACACCAATGCCAATCGATCCACATCTGGATCTACCACGATTCCGAAGTCTGCTTTTTCTTTTACCACTAAGTTAGAAATATCTGTTAAATGTTCTTTTAAGGGCTCTGGATTGTGAGGAAATTGTCCGTTTGGAGTACAATATAGTTCTACACAGTCTACGTTCAATTCTTTTAACAAAGCAGGAATAAAAATTCCACCAGTAGAATTTACGCCGTCTACCACCACTTTAAAATTTGCCTGTTTAATTGCGGCTACGTCTACTAATTCTAAGTTTAAAACTGCCTGAATATGTTTTTCTAAATACGAGCTGTCTTTTGTGTACGTTCCTAAATCGTCTACATCTGCAAATTCAAAAGCTTCACTTGCTGCCAATTCAAGAATTTTTTCTCCTTCTGCTCCATTCAAAAACTCTCCTTTCTCATTTAATAATTTTAAAGCATTCCATTGTTTTGGATTGTGTGATGCTGTTAAAATAATTCCTCCGTCTGCATTTTCTAGAGGTACCGCTATTTCTACGGTGGGTGTTGTTGACAAACCGAGGTCTACAACGTCAATTCCTAAACCTACTAAAGTGTTTGCGACCAAACTAGAAATCATTTTTCCAGAAATACGTGCATCTCTGCCTATTACTACTTTTATATTTTTCTTATCAGGGTTTCTTGCAATGATAAATGCTCCATAAGCAGCTGCAAATTTTACAGCGTCTATTGGTGTTAAATTATCGGCAGTTTTCCCCCCGATAGTTCCTCTAATTCCTGATATTGATTTTATTAATGTCATTCTTTTGGCTCTCTTTTTTTATTAGCAAGGTAAAGATAAATTATTCTGATATAGTTCTTTGTTAAAAGGAAGAAAAAAGTACGATGCAGCGCGCGCAGTAATTGTTGAAAGAAAAAAGCGTTCATACCAACGAAGATATAGCAACAAAAATACCTGTACTCAATGGGTTTAAAACAACAAAAAGCCGATGCAAATTGCATCGGCTTTTGGAATGTATAAATAGTTACTTTTACTTAAAAGAAATTACTTTTTCTTTTTAGCTCCAGCTTCCATTTTTTCCTTAAGAGCTGCTAAACCACCAATGTCTCCAAGTGTAGTTTTCTCTGCATCTGCAGATTTCTTAACAGCTGTTTTTACATTTCTTTTTTCTTCTTCTTTAAAGATAGAAGTATGAGAAACGACAACTCTTCTGTATTCTTTAGAAAATTCTAATACAATAAATGCGATTGTATCTCCTTTTCCTAATTTAGAACCATCTTCTTTTTCCAAGAATCTTGTGGGTGCAAATCCTTCTACGCCATCAGCGAAAGATACAACTGCTCCTTTATCATTCTTTTCTTTGATTGTTCCTTCATGTGTAGAACCGATTGCGTATGTAGCTTCATGCGCATCCCAAGGGTTATCTTGTGTTTGCTTATGACCTAAATTTAACTTTCTGTTCTCTACATCTAATTCTAATACTTGAACTTCTAACTTGTCTCCAACAGTTACAAAATCTGATGGATGTTTGATTTTCTTAGTCCAAGATAAATCAGAAATATA
>DPRC01000062.1:6198-7253 GCA_003537695.1 Polaribacter sp. | reverse complement strand
ATGACCATTAATAATGCAATCCAAGATGCATCCTTTGTAGCAAAAACATTGGTGAATAATATGGATGCAGATGCTTATGAACAGGTCGATAACATAGCGGATCTAATTGAAATATTTCAATTATTTAAAGCGGATAAAATCACCTCTGTTTTAGTGCAAAACGGAATCACATCGTACTTAAAAGATAGTAGTTTTGACTATAAAAAGTATTTTGATGAAAACACGATTTCCAAAGACAAAATTACCGCTGCAATTGCAAAAGTAGTTTTAGAGAATAAAGCAATTGCAAATGAAATTAAAGAAGGAAACCCTGGAAAAGCTGGAATTCTTGTAGGTAAAGTTATTGCAATTATAGGTAAAGGTGCTTCTGGGAAATTGATTCGAACTGGGATTTTAGAACAATTGTCTGGGAATGAAATGCCTGAAAATAAGCAAGTAGGTAATAACCAAGGGGTGGAAGCTAAAAGCCAGCAATCCCTATTAAATCGTCAAGCGCCAATAGCAGATAATGAACAGCGAACGGCAATCATCATAAAAGAAGAATACAGAACACATAAAATCTCTGAATTATCAGAAAAACTAATTGCTGAAAAAGTAACATTGTCTGGTTGGGTGGCAAGTGTTAGAGATCACGGAGAATTGTTATTTATTGACTTAAGAGACGCTAGCAATCAGATTTTTCAAGTACGTCTAAGCAGGGAGTCGTTTCCGAATTTAGATGAGTTGGTAAAGCTAAAGCCAGAATCTGTAATCGCGGTGACCGGTAGGATCGTGCAACGTAATGAAGACGATTATAATGCGGGTTTAAGAACAGGTAAGTTAGAATTGGAAACTACAGATTTAGAAATATTAAACCTTTCTAAAACCCTGCCTTTTGAAATTAAAAGAGCTTTTAAAAGCAATGAAAAAGTTCGTTTTGAATACAAGTTTTTAGACCACCGTAATACTGAAGTTCGCAGTGCAATTGTGAACAGACACAAAGTAATTAAGTTACTGCGTGATATTTTAGACGAAGCAGAGTTTTTAGAAATAGAAACGCCAATTTTAACGGCAGG
>DPRC01000062.1:5393-5843 GCA_003537695.1 Polaribacter sp. | reverse complement strand
GGGTGCAAGAGAATTTATTGTACCAACAAGAAAACAATCGGGCTCTTTTTATACATTACCACAAGCGCCACAGCAGTTCAAACAAATGTTAATGGTGGGTGGATTTGAAAAGTATTTTCAAATTGCACGTTGTTTTAGGGATGAAGATTCTCGTGGAGATCGACAACCAGAATTTACGCAATTAGATTTAGAAATGGCTTATGCGAGCATGCAGCAGATCATCGATTTAAACACAAAAATGTTTAATGAAGTAGTTCGGAAAATCTATGGTAAAAAATGGATATTACATCCTTTTGAAGTAATCACTTACAAAAACGCGATGGACAAATATGGTTGTGATCGGCCAGATTTACGATACGGTTTGCAAATGCAAGATATTACGGAGATTGTAAAAGAAACTACTTTCCAAATTTTCAGTAAACCAATTGATGCAGGTGGAATTGTAAAATG
>DPRC01000062.1:2106-4998 GCA_003537695.1 Polaribacter sp. | reverse complement strand
TAACGGCAATTGCACAGCAAAACGGATTGGGTGGTTTGGCCTATATTATCGTGAATGAAAATGAGTTGCAATCTCCAATTATTAAATTTTTAGGAGAAGACATTGCTGAAAATATTATTAAAGTTACCGACGCTCAGGTTGGAGATATTGTATTTTTCTCAGCGGCAAACTATGCAACTGCAAACAAAGCGTTGGATGCGGTTCGACAAGAAATGGGGCGTATTCTAAAACTCATCAATCCAAAAGAATTGAGGCCTGCTTGGGTTGTGGACTTTCCGATGTTTGAAAAAACAGAGGAGGGAAGATGGACTTTTACGCACAATCCTTTTTCGATGCCAGCTATTTACGATTTAGAAAAGCATATGAATGGATCCGACGAAGAGATTGGAACCATCATTGCCCAACAATATGATTTCATCTTAAATGGGTATGAAATTGGTGGCGGTTCTGTGCGTGCACACAAATCGGAAATTTTAGAAGCTACCTACAAAAACATGGGATATACCCAAGAAGAAATGATGAAAAGTGTGGGGACCATGCACAAAGCATTTCAATATGGAGCGCCACCGCATGGAGGAATTGCTTGGGGTGTAGACCGTTTAATGATGATTTTAGAAAAGAAAGCATCTATTAGAGAAGTAATGGCTTTTCCAAAAACAGGTTCGTCGGAAGATTTGTTATTCAATGCGCCCTCCGTTTTATCAGACAAAAAGGTGGAAGAAATGAATGTTAGAATTATACGACCATAAAATTGATATTAAAAGCACAGGTAATTCATGAATTTGATGAATTTAATGCCGCTTTTAATAAAATAAAATATTTTAAGAGTGAGATTTTGTGAAATCTATATTAGAAAAATAAAATCATTTAGAAAGGTTGTTTAATTTAAAAATCTAACCTACTTTTGTATTCAAATGGAAAATAAAACAAATACAACGTGGTGGTGGAACTCTCTTAATTCATAAGTGAGAAGAAACCTATATGTATATAACATAACAAAAAAGGCTTATCTCACGATAAGCCTTTTTTTATGCTAATAACTCAGGAAACTAAATGAAAAAAATACAATTTAAAACGATTCACAAGACAAAAATAGCAGACACAATTACGCCTGTAGGCTTATACCTGCGTTTTAGAGATGCATTTGCGAATACGCTTCTTTTAGAGAGTTCAGACTATCATAGTAAGGAAGAAAGTTTTTCTTTTATAGCGATTGAACCAGTGCTAACAATGAAGGTAGATGACAGTCAGTTTACGGTTTCTCATAAGGGCACGCAGATTGCTTCAGTGCCAGTTGATAAAAACTTTTATCAATTATTTGACAGCTTCACGAATTCAATTGATTTAGAGTGTCCACCCGAATTAAAATCTTATAATGGATTGTACGGGTATTCTACTTTTGATGCTGTTCAGTATTTCGAAAACATTCAGTTTACAAATCAAAAAGCGCCCTCTGCGATTCCAGAAATGCAGTACAGTGTCTATCGATTTATCATTGCCATCAATCATTTTAATGATGAAATGACCTTGATAGAAAATATAGAGGAAGGAACAGAATCTCGTATTAAAGAAGTGCAAACAATTATAGATGCACAAGCCTTCAATACTCAGAAGTTTGAAACTGTTGGCGATGAAACTTCAAATGTTACGGGCGAAGAGTTTAAAGAATACGTGCGGAAAGCAAAATCGCATTGTAAGAGAGGAGATGTTTTTCAATTGGTATTGTCTCGTCAATTTCAGCAAAAATTTAAAGGAGATGAATTTAATGTGTACAGAGCATTGCGTTCTATAAATCCATCCCCATATTTGTTCTATTTTGATTATGGAAGTTTCAAGTTAATGGGATCTTCACCAGAAGCACAGATTAAAATATCAGGAGGAAAAGCAACCATCAATCCAATTGCTGGAACCTTTCGAAGAACTGGTGATATGGCAGAAGATAGAAAATTAGGGAAGCAATTATCTGAAGATACAAAGGAAACGGCAGAACACGTAATGTTAGTAGATTTGGCACGGAATGATTTAAGCAAGCATGCAGATAATGTTACGGTTGAGGTCTTTAAAGAAGTACAATATTTTAGTCATGTAATTCATTTAGTTTCTACAGTTAGAGGAAAAATTAAAGGAAACCCAATTGAAATTGTTGGAGATACTTTTCCTGCAGGAACCTTAAGTGGTGCGCCAAAATACAAGGCGATGGAATTGATTAATACGTACGAAAATCAGACACGTGGGTTTTATGGAGGTGCTGTAGGAATTATCGGTTTAGACGGTTCTGTGAACTTGGCAATTGCCATTCGTTCATTTGTGAGTAAAAATAATGTATTGTATTCGCAGGCAGGCGCAGGAATCGTGATCCATTCAGACGAGGCAAAGGAATTACAAGAAGTAAATAATAAGCTAGCAGCGCTTAAGAAAGCATTGATTTTAGCAGAAGAGATTTAAAAATCGCTTTTTGTTTTTAGCAGTTCGTTAAGAGCCAAGAACAAGGAGCCAAAAGTTTTTAGCATGAAAATATTAATTTTAGACAATTACGATTCATTTACCTACAATTTGGTACACATGGTAGAAAAAATTACAGGAAACTTTCCTGCAGTTTTTAGAAACGATGAGATACCCATTGAAGAAGTTGCAAAGTACGATGTGATTATGCTGTCTCCAGGACCAGGGATTCCTGACGAAGCAGGTATTTTAAAAGAGGTGATTAGCACCTACGCAGGAAGCAAACCTATTTTTGGAGTTTGCTTAGGTTTGCAGGCAATTACAGAGGTTTTCGGAGGAAGCATTGTCAATTTAGAAAATGTTTTTCACGGTGTCGCAACAACCATGAGGGTAACTGATAAAGAGGCGATTCTTTTTAAAGACATTCCAGAAAGTTTTTTAGCAGCAAGA
>DPRC01000062.1:1507-2049 GCA_003537695.1 Polaribacter sp. | reverse complement strand
CGATGAGATACCCATTGAAGAAGTCGCAAAGTACGATGTGATTATGCTGTCTCCAGGACCAGGAATTCCTGACGAAGCAGGTATTTTAAAAGAGGTGATTAGCACCTATGCAGGAAGCAAACCTATTTTTGGAGTTTGCTTAGGTTTGCAGGCAATTACAGAGGTTTTCGGGGGAAGCATTGTCAATTTAGAAAATGTTTTTCACGGTGTCGCAACAACCATGAGAGTAACTGATAAAGAGGCGATTCTTTTTAAAGACATCCCAGAAAGTTTTTTAGCAGCAAGATATCACTCTTGGGCGGCAACAGATGAGGGTTTTCCTGAAGAAATACAAATAACAGCGAGAGATGAAGATGGTTTAATTCAAGCAATTCAGCACAAACTGCTTCCCATTTCAGCGGTTCAGTTTCACCCAGAATCTATTTTAACAGATGTTGGAGAGCAGCTATTGAGAAACTTTATAAATAGTGTTAAAAAGTAATAAAGGGGGAAGTTGATAAAGTTTTGAAATAACTTTGCAGCATTCTGTATTCCTTTCAAAT
>DPRC01000062.1:0-1099 GCA_003537695.1 Polaribacter sp. | reverse complement strand
CAAGTTTTAAAAGACATTGCTGCAGAGAAATACAACGATGCCCATTTGGCGTCATTTATGACGGTTTTCATGATGCGTCCGATTACAGCAGATGAGCTTTCTGGTTTCAGAGATGCTTTAAACGAATTGGCTATAAAAGTAGACTTGTCAGATTACAATACGATTGATATTGTGGGAACTGGTGGCGACGGGAAAAATACTTTTAATATTTCTACGCTGACTTCTTTTATTGTTGCAGGCACTGGACAGAAAGTTGCAAAGCACGGAAATTATTCTGTCTCTTCGCAGTCTGGCTCTTCTGACATGTTGGAAAGTTTTGGGTACAATTTTACGAATGAAGAACGTGTTTTAAGAGCACATTTAGAAGAGGCAAATATTTGTTTTTTACATGCCCCTAAATTTCACCCGGCAATGAAGGCGGTGAGTTCCACAAGAAAAGCATTGGCATTAAAAACGTTTTTTAATATGTTGGGACCTCTGGTAAATCCGAGTGCTCCACAAAATCATATGTTAGGGACCTTTAACCTCGAAGTTGCACGGTTGTATAACTATATTTTACAAGCCGAAAACGTGAACTATGGCATCATTCATGCATTGGATGGATATGATGAAATATCATTAACAGGTGCGTTTAAATTTTTTACGAAGCATGGAGAACAAATTATAAGTCCAGAAGACTTAGGCCAAAAAAGGATTCAGCAAGCAGCTATTTTCGGAGGAAACTCGGTTGCAGATGCTGCCAAGATTTTTAAGACGATTATCGATGGAAATGGAAGCGATGCTCAAAACAATGTCGTGCTAACAAATGCAGCGTTTGCGCTTACAATTGTAGACGAAACCAAGCCTTTTGAAACCGCATTTGAGGAAGTAAAAGCGTCTCTTTTTGGATTGAAGGCAAAGCAGACCTTAGAAAAACTAGTACGAATTTAAGATGGCTGAAAAGAAACGTAATTTGATAACAATTATACCTGCATTTCTGTTAATGGGAACAGCAATAGGAATTCAAGTAGGCGCCATTTTAAAATATGCTGCAGTTGGATTTGTGGTTGGGGTTCTCATTTACCTTTTTTTGAGTTATAGAAATAAAATTATAAATAAA
>DPRC01000095.1:7731-9567 GCA_003537695.1 Polaribacter sp. | reverse complement strand
TTTGAGGCACCAATAGTTTTGGAAAACTCCAATAATAGCGGTTTGCAGGTTTTAGAAACAGTTTTTAGTCCTACGGACAAAACGCTAAATGCTGCAGAGATGGTTACCGATTTTACAGTAGCAGCAGAAAAGACAATACACGCAGTAGTGCATGTTAAAAACACTTCCATTCGGACACAGAAAACGAGAAGAGACCTGTTTTTTGGTTTGGGCAATGGGGATAGAACATATGAACAAGTGGGCACTGGTAGTGGTGTTATTATTTCGGCAGACGGCTATGTTGTAACAAACAATCACGTGATTGATGGTGCTACTGAATTAGAAATCACTCTCAATAATAAGAGAAAATATCAGGCCGAATTGATCGGAAGAGATGTTGCCAATGACATTGCGCTATTAAAAATTGAAGCCGATACAAAACTGAGTTATATTCCGTTTGCAAATTCAGATGCTATAAAAATTGGCGAATGGGTATTAGCGGTTGGAAACCCTTATAATCTAACATCTACGGTAACGGCAGGAATCGTTTCCGCCAAAGGAAGAGATTTAGAAGGAAATAGAAATATAGAATCTTTTATTCAAACAGATGCTGCCGTAAATCCTGGAAATAGTGGGGGAGCTTTAGTGAATGCACGGGGAGATTTAATCGGAATAAATACTGCTATTTCTTCAAAAACAGGTTCTTTTATTGGATATTCATTCGCAGTACCCAGCAACATTGCAAAAAAGATCATTAATGATATTTTGGAATTTGGTATTGTGCAAGAAGCGATTCTTGGCATAGCTGTAGATCCTAATTATCCAGAGGAAGGTGTGAAGGTGGTGGGTATTATGGCGCAAACTGATACTTTAGGGATGGAAGAATTAAAATCAGGTGATATTATCAAAAAAATAAATGAAGTTAAAATCTCAAAGTTTTCGGAATTAAAAGGTCAACTGACAGCAAAAAGACCGGGAGATTCCGTAAAAGTAACTATAGAAAGAGCGGATAAAATATTCGTAAAAACTGTGATATTAACTAAAAAAGTCGCACCAATTTTAGCGACTGCTTTGGGGTGGGAATTAAAAGATCTATCGGTGGATGAAATGAACAATAGGGGAATTAAAGTGGGTGTAAAAATCGTTAGGGACCGAAAATATGGCTTACAAAACTATATAATTACTAAAATAAACGGTCAAGAAGTTGAAAACGCGCAAGAAGCGGCTGTACGTTTAAACGAACTCGCTACTTCTAGTTATGCAAACAATATTATAGAACTGTTAAATTTAGAGGGAGAAAGAGAAAGAATACGGTTTTAAGAAAGGGAGAATGTTATCTAGAATCCTGACTTTTAGTCAGGATTTTTTTATTTATAAACTTTTTACGAAATCGATTTCGTATTGTAAAAAAAAGAGATACTTTTGCCGAAAATTTAATTAGCAGATTAGAACTATGTCAACAAAAGTAGATTACAACGAAGAAGTTTTATCTCAGGCCCAAACAAGAAGAGCAACTGTAGAATTTATTAATATCGTCAATGATTTGTGGTATGATAAATCGATTGAACTGGTGCTTTTTAGAAATCCATTGGTAGATAAAAGAGCAAGCGAAGTTTTAAATTTAATTGCATACGCAAAGGAGTTTGTTAGCAAGCCAATTTCAATTCAAGATGCTTTAGATATTGCGAAAGCAATTCAGCAGTTAGATTTACCGTCTTCAAAACTAGACATTGGTAAATTAGCTTATGAATGCTATTTAAATTCAAAAAATAGTGGCGATAAAGTAGCATTTGTGCAACAAAAATTAAAAAATGCTACCGCAGCAAAAGACATTCGACCCAAAGATGTTGTTTTATA
>DPRC01000095.1:0-7327 GCA_003537695.1 Polaribacter sp. | reverse complement strand
CGATTGAGAGCAATTGTAACGCGTGGAGAAATAAATTATACGGTTTTAGAAAAAAGAGCTTCCCTTTTAAGTATTGATTCGGTGCACGGTGATTTTCTTGGGACGGTAGAAATAGATGCAGAAAATAATGCATTGATCATTAATGGAACCACAGTTCATATGATCTCTGCAAACAATCCAGAGGATATTAACTATACCAAATACGGAATTAAGGATGCTTTAGTTATCGACAATACCGGAGCTTTTAGAGATAAAGAGGCATTAAGTCGCCATTTAAAAGGTGAGGGTGTGGCTAAAGTATTAATAACAGCACCAGCAAAAGGAGTGGCCAATATTGTACACGGTGTAAACCACAAACAGCACAATCCCGATAAGGTGGATATCTTTTCAGCAGCATCTTGCACCACCAACGCTATCACTCCCATTTTAAAAGTTTTAGAGGATAATTACGGAATTAAAAAAGGACACTTAGAGACAATTCACGCATATACAAACGATCAGAATTTAGTTGATAATATGCATAGCAAATATAGAAGAGGAAGAGCCGCTGCCTTAAACATGGTGATTACAGAGACAGGTGCAGGAGCAGCAGTAGCAAAAGCCATACCTGCGCTGGAAGGAAAGCTAACTTCCAATGCAATACGAGTGCCGGTTCCCAATGGTTCATTGGCAATTTTAAGTTTGCAGTTGCATACAAAAGTGACCAAAGAGCGCGTAAACTCATTGATTAAAAAGTATGCTTTAGAAGGTGACTTAGTGGAGCAAATTAAGTACTCTATGGACAATGAGCTGGTTTCTTCAGATATTATTGGAATCACTGCACCGTCCATTTTTGACAGTAAAGCAACGATTGCTGATGAAGAAACTATTGTAATTTACGTCTGGTACGATAACGAATACGGGTATTCACATCAAGTAATCCGCTTGGCAAAGCACATTGCAAAAGTGCGGAGATTTACCTATTACTAACAGCGCGATATTTTAAAAGACTTCAAACCCGATACATTTTTTGTGTCGGGTTTTATTTTGCCTCTTTTTTGGAGCTATTTCCTGCTTTTCACGATCTCTTTTCTTTATGCTTCAGAAAAGGACGCCATTTCAATCAGGGCTAATTCAGTTTGAAACGTATGTATTTAATAATACATTATATTTATTAGTTTCATATACTAATCATTTAAAGTTTTCCTTAATTTAGCTATTGAAATAAAAAACAGCGTTAGAAGTTAATTACAAATTATGACAGCGTTGTTTTTTAATATTTTATTGAAACCCAATTAAATCTGCAGTACATCATTTTAAAGGGAGCGTTGCAAAGTGCATAGTTTCCTCATTGCGAAGCCATTTGTTTTTTCAAAAATTATAATTAATATTTACAGATCATGAGTCAGCTTTACAATTGTCCTATTTGCAATGCGAGTGCTATCGCTTCTTTCATAAAAACAAAAGCTCAGATGCATTCGAGCAAAGAGTTGTTTAACTTTGACCAATGTGCCGATTGCCAGTTTGTTTTCTTAAATCCAAGAGTAGATATAGACAATCTAAAAAATTATTATACTTCACATTATTTGCCTTATCGAGGTTCTGAGGCTTGGGGTAAGTATGAGAAATTGGTAGCGAGAAGCCAGAAAAATTTAGATTTAGAACGCGTGAAACGTGTAAAACAAACCGATGCTATCTCATCAGAATCGTTGATTTTGGATATTGGTTGCGGCAATCCAAGCTTTTTAAAAGCTTGCAAGCAGGCGTTAAACTGTCAAACGATGGGTATCGATTTTAGTGATGAAGGATGGAAGGAGCAAAGCAGTAAATTTCAAGGGTTAGACTTGCAAGTTGCAGAAATTAAAGACCTTTCTGTAAACTTACAGCCAGATGTAATTACCATGTGGCATTATTTAGAACACGATTACACACCGCTGGAAAACCTTACTTATTTAAAATCGATTGCTAAACCGTCTACAACTCTTATTATAGAAATTCCAAATTTCGACTCTATAAGTAGAAAGAAATACAACGAAAACTGGGCTGGTTGGCATACTCCCCGGCACACCTCGCTATTTTCTCCAAATAATATAAATCTGTTATTAGACAAAAGCGGTTGGAAGGTGTCTGAAGTATTAACACATGGCACTTTAAATCCTTATTTACTTTTTTGGATGAGTGAGATGGAACAAAAAGGAATCCAGTGGACGCAAAACATGGAAAAAGAATTCTGGAATTTCGTGACAGGAATGCTTCAGTTTATGCCAAAAAAATGGAACCAGAAAAAACTATCTCTCGGTGTTATGACCATAATTGCAACACCAAAACAAGAGGCATTAAAAAACTAAAAGATCTTTTCCTTCCCAAGTCCCCTCAGATTTATAAGGCTGAAATCTAGAAAAAAGTTCTTCTGAATACCAATCATATTTGCGTGTTCTTTTGATGGCTTCTTTGTGTTGTTTGCTCTTATAAGCAAACTGTTTCACGGATTCAAAATCTTTCCATAAACTAAAAGTTGCCATTTGAATAATAGGAACTTCGCCCACACCTTTGGTGTAAATTAATCCTTCATTTCCCTCTAATCCCTCTTCGGAGGTCGGTACATATTTCCAAAATCGAACAAGCCAATTCCATTTGATTGTTGCGCGAGTAATAACGGCAATAGGCAGGTTAGGATCTAAATCTGTTGCTTGCTCAAATGGGTTTTTGCCAATCCAAGTGCCGCCTGCAGAAATATTTTTCATATAAAGTGTAAACAACTCTTCCGTGTGATCTCTGTACTTTTTCATTAATTTGGAAGTACTAAAAAAAGTATGAGCAGCTTCCTCAGAGTCCCAGACTTGAAGCAAACAATAAACAGACCAATCAGGAAATGGATTAAAGCCTCTGCCTTTTCCACTGCCCATCAATCGATAAAAACTTAACCCTTGTGCTTTGGCTAAATCGTTATTTGCAAATTGCATCATTTTAAATCCCCAAATTTTATCACTTAATGAAGCATATTTAAAAAAGCTAATGGTTGTAATTTGTGTACTCATTCTTACGATAGTTGATATTAATTATTCGTGTATTTGTTGTTTTTGATATGAATAGCATTGAAATAGTTTTTCAATAGATGGGCATAAAATTTTTGGAGAAAATGAGTATTAGTATCCCATTGTAAAGATAGGGATTTAAAAAGATAACATCTTTTTAGTGCTCTTTTTTTTTATCCTTTTAAAGGTACTATAAGCATTGTAATATATGAAAAAGTATTGTTTTTGTCTCAAAATGATAGGCTATGAGCATTTTTTTAGAAACTTTTGCAAACACAAAAAATAGAGTCTGTTTTTTGTGACGGAATTAAACAGTCTTAATGGTCCAAAAGATTTTTGTTTTTAACGCACTTTTTTAATATTATTAAGGGGCCAATTACAAATGCCATTTGGCACGCAGGTCAATGATCATCTTTCAGGTATTGTATGAAAATAAACAGTGTTTTATAAAAAATAAGATGTCTAATTGAGGGCAGTTGAGAGCTTATTAAGGTATTATCGTCTAATAAATATCGTGATTGCACCCAAGCAGACAAATTAAAATAGTTTTTAGTTTATAAAGTTAAGCCTCTTCAAAGAAATCAATTTTACAATCCAATGTTTCGTTTATAAATTCTTTTTTACTCATCCAGTAATCGGAGGTCGTAAACCGATAGCCATTTTCAGTTTTTTGAAGCTCCCAAAGTACGTCGTTTGCTTCTTCAAATCTTTCTTCTCCACTCAGCTGACTCCCAAACAATCGAATAATAATATTGTGATTGTCTAAATTCTTTGCAAAACATTTGAGTACAATTTCCTTAGTAATTTCTGGTTCCGCATTCAATAAAGGCGTGATTTCAAAATCTACAAGGGTGGCCTCTGTATTTAAAAACTTTCCGTTATAAGCTTTGTATAGCAGCTGATTGATCATGTAGAGTTCTTGATGCAACTCAATTTTAGGATATTCTTCAGAAATTCGATCCAATAACATTTCATGAGAAAGTTGATCGATTTGTCCTTCATTTAAATATTCAGATAGCTTATAGTCCAAAAGTATTGTTGCAGCTTCATTGGTCTCATAATCAGCAATTGCCATGCAGAGTAAACCCTGTAACTCTTCTAAATCATTACCTTCTGCGTTGGGAAAATTAAACCGTGTTAAAAGTGCTTTAAAATCTGTTACACTCCAAGAATTTGGAAGTTCATTAACTGTAGAAATTTTATGTATTTTTATAGCGTATTTCATTTTTTTATTTCAATTTTGAATGCAAAGATAAAATACATTTTTTTAAGTTTTAAAAAAAGGTTTTCTATAAATACATTATGAGCCCAGCGCAAACAATTGAATTACTGAGAGACGAGTTAAACACGCATAATTATAATTATTATGTTTTAGACAATGCAACAATTTCTGATTTTGATTTTGATATCAAGTTAAAGAAGTTGGAGCAGTTAGAAAAAGAAAGCCCGTTGCTCTTCGATGCAAATTCACCAACTCAAAGAGTAGGTGGCACCATAACTAAGAATTTTAAGACCGTAGTTCACAAGAATAGAATGTACTCTTTAGACAATTCATATTCTAAAGAAGATTTGTTGGATTGGGAAAAAAGAGTTGAAAAAGTTTTAGGAAGTACTGCCTTAGAATTTACTTGTGAGTTGAAATTTGACGGTGCATCTATAAATTTAACTTATGAAAACGGTCAATTTGTAAAAGCGGTAACACGTGGAGATGGGTTTCAGGGCGATGAGGTAACGAACAATATAAAAACAATTCGTTCCATTCCATTGAGTATAAAGACTAGTTTTATCCATGATTTTGAAATGCGTGGAGAAATTATTTTACCAATAGTTGCTTTTAAGAAAATGAATGAAGAGCGTTTGGAAAATGGAGAAGAGGAATACAGAAACCCGAGGAATACTGCAAGTGGTAGTCTAAAATTACAAGACAGTGCGGAGGTTGCAAAAAGACCTTTGGATTGTTTATTGTACCAAGTTGTAACTTCAGAGAGAAAATATAAAACGCATTTCGAGAGTCTAGAAAATGCTAGGCAAGTTGGTTTTAAAGTACCAAAAGCGATACAATTGGTGAAATCTATAGATGAAGTATTTGACTTTGTAAACTACTGGGATGCACAGCGACACGATTTACCCTATGAAACGGACGGGATTGTGATAAAAGTAAATGACCTACAGCAGCAAGAGGAGTTGGGGTATACTGCAAAAGCACCAAGATGGGCAATTGCCTATAAGTTTAAAGCAGCACAAGTTACTACGGTGTTAAATGAGATTACATATCAAGTGGGCAGAACTGGGGCTATTACGCCGGTAGCGAATTTAGAGCCTGTTCAATTGGCAGGAACTACGGTGAAGCGTGCTTCCTTGCACAATGCAGATCAAATCGAAAAATTAGATATTAGAGAGAAAGATACGGTCTTCGTAGAAAAAGGAGGAGAAATTATTCCTAAAATTACCGCGGTAGATTTTACAAAGCGCGCAATAGATTCAGAGCCAACAAAATATGCACGAACCTGCCCAGAGTGTGCTACCATATTAGTGAGAACCGAAGGTGATGCAAAGCATTATTGTCCAAATGAATTTGGATGTGCACCTCAGATAACAGGGAGGATTCAACATTATATTTCCAGAAAAGCAATGGATATCGATGGCTTAGGTGGAGAGACTGTAGATCTATTGCGCAAAGAGGGATTGATTCAGAATTACGCAGATTTATATGATTTAACGGCGTTGCAGGTGATTCCTTTAGAAAGAATGGCAGAAAAATCTGCTCAAAATATGATTGCTGGAATCGAGAAGTCAAAAGAAATTCCATTTGAAAAAGTTTTATTTGCACTTGGAATCCGCTTTGTTGGAGAAACCGTTGCTAAGAAGTTGGCAAAACATTTTAAATCCATAGATCATTTAATGACAGCTTCATTCGAAGGGCTCATTGATGTTGATGAAATTGGAGATCGAATTGCACAGAGTATCATCGATTTTTCTTCAGATTTAGGAAATATCCAATTGATAAATCGTCTAAAAAGATATGGTCTTCAGTTAGAGGTTTCCGCAGAAATTTTAGAAAATCAAACAGAACTATTAAAAGGGGAAGTTTTTGTTGTTTCTGGTGTCTTTTATCAGATGTCTAGAAACGAGCTCAAAAAAGCCATAGAAGACAATGGGGGCAAAGTAAGTACATCCATCTCAAAAAAAACAAATTTTATAATTGCTGGCGAAAACATGGGGCCTTCAAAACTTGCGAAAGCGCAGGATTTAGGAGTTGAAATTATTTCTGAACAAGACTTTATAAATAAAATAAGTTAAAAGAAGCGGCATCATTATTTTACAATCACACTGTTACAAACTGAAAATCACTTTTCTATTAAACTTTTGAAAAAAATACTATACATATATATATTGTCAATTTCAATGTTTGCGTTCACGCAAAATAGAGATGTAGATTCGTTACCAAGAAATACCGATGAGTATATTTTTGTAAAGCCAGGAGACTCTATAGTAATATACTTAAATGAAATTGCTTTATTACCAAAGCCTAAATTTAGCTCGAAAGAGGACATTCGGTATTATTTGTGGTTTCGTAAGAAAGTATACAAGGTCTATCCACTTGCAAAATTAGCATCAGAAAGATTGGATAGTTTAAATGCACGTTTAGATAGAATCGATTCTAAATTTAAAAGAAGAAGGTATAAGAAGCAGATCCAAAATTATGTAGAAGGTAAATTTACCGCTCAAATTAAGAAAATGACGACCACAGAGGGGCGTGTTTTAATTAAATTAATTCACCGTCAAACAGGTAAAACTGTATTTGAAAATATAAGAGGTCTCCGAAGTGGTTGGAAAGCCTTTTGGTATAACACCGCAGCGAATGTTTTTAAACTTTCTTTAAAGACAGCATATCAACCCGCAATTATCAATGAGGATTTTTTAATAGAAGATGTATTGGTGCGTGCATTTCGTGACGATAAGTTAGAAGCTCAAAATTCTAAATTAGATTTCGACTTTATAAAAATCATAGCAGCGAACAAAGCGAAGATAAATGTAGATACATATAAGGTGATGTTTGCTAAAATGAAGAAGAAGCGAAAGAAGAGAAAAAAGAAGTAATCTCTATTTGTGCTTTGTCAGGTAAGATTTCTTTTTATTATTCTATTATATAATCCATAGTTCAAATAGTAGAAAGTAAAGTGCGGTATAGTTATGTTTTAAAAAAGGTAACTAGTAATTGAAACGCTATTGCAGGTGCATGGTGTTTTTTTAAATTTTTCTTCTCAAAAAAGATTAGCTACGCAAGAGATTCGCAGCAATTTCGTTTTTTA
>DPRC01000129.1:5760-6924 GCA_003537695.1 Polaribacter sp. | reverse complement strand
CCAGCTTCTACCGGCTTTCTACAATCGCCAGAGCCATTGCATTTTTCTGCAAGCTTTAAAATTCCTTCATTGTCAGAAAAATCTTGTATGGTTTCAATAATAGGTTCTTTACGATCCACTTCATACCGTAAACTCTCGTCCATGGCAAAAGCATCTGTAATTTTACCTTTGTTAAAAACGTTGTTTGGATCAAATGCTTTTTTTATACGCCGCAACAACTGATAGTTTTGTGCTCCAATCATCAGTGGAATAAATTCAGCACGCACAATTCCATCTCCATGCTCTCCACTAAAAGATCCTTTGTATTTTTTTACGAGTTCTGCTGTTTCCGTAGTGATTTTCCGAAACAACACTACATCCTCTTTTTTCTTTAAATTTAAGATTGGTCGTAAATGCAATTCTCCGGCACCTGCATGGGCATAATACACAGCATTTTGCTGGTACTTATCCATTATTTCAGTAAACTCTTCGATGTAGCTTGGTAAGTCCTCTAAAGCCACGGCAGTGTCTTCAATACATGCCACTGCTTTCTTATCTCCAATCATATTTCCTAAAAGACCCAAACCTGCCTTTCTTAAAGAATGTACTTTTGAGATGTCCTTGCCATATACCTTGGCATGGTGATAGCCAAAATCATGTTGTTTTAAGTCTGTAATTAAGAGATCTGCTAATTTCTCAGCAGCTTCAATCGTGTCTCCCGAAACTTCTAACATCAGCACTGCTTCTGGATCTCCTTGTAAAAAAAACCTATTCTTCGACTGTTCTCGATTACTTTTTGTGCAATCTAAAATCGTTTTATCCATTAATTCACAATTGTACAAATTGTGTTGCATCGCAGTAACCGTAGCTAATAAACTCTCATTAATACTTGTAAAATGAGCGCATACCATAATACTTTCTGCTGGAGGTAAATTGTCCAGTTGCATGGTCATTGAAGTGGAGAAAGCTAATGTACCCTCACTTCCTGACAAGAATTTGGCAACGTTTATGGTGGGTTCCGTTCCTCCAAATAAATCAGAAGTTAAAAATTCATCAACAGCATATCCCGTATTTCTTCTGTGTATAATTTCTTTTGGAAATTCTTTTTTAATCTCCTGTTGATTTTCTAGCAGAGATAGTTCTTCAAAAATAGCTTTGTATATCTTTCCTTCGGCAGTATTTTCT
>DPRC01000129.1:3248-5369 GCA_003537695.1 Polaribacter sp. | reverse complement strand
TCACTCAATAGCGCTTCGATTGCTACTACTTTATCGCGGGTCACTCCGTATTTAATAGAGGTGCTACCTGAAGAATTATTCCCCACCATTCCGCCCATCATGCACCTGTTGGAAGTAGAAGTGTTTGGTCCAAAAAACAAACCGAACGGCTTTAAATATACATTTAAAGAATCTCGAACGATTCCTGGCTGTAATTTTATCGTTTTTGCTGATTCATCAAAAGCAAGAATCTTTGTAAAGTGTTTAGAAACATCCACTACAATGCCATCTCCTACACATTGGCCTGCTAAAGAAGTTCCTGCCGTTCTCGGAATTAATGTAATCTTATTTTTTGTTGCAAAATCAATTAAGATCTTTATGTCATTTTCATCTTTTGGGTACGCAACAGCCAATGGAATCTTTCTATACACAGAAGCATCTGTAGCGTATAAAGTTTTATGTAAACTATCAAAAAGTACGACACCAGAAAGTGACGCACTAAGCTTCTTTAAGACTGTATTTTGAATCATTGTGTTGTGTGCGTAAAGTTGTTACTACAAATATCTGAATAAATAAATAAATTTTATCCCTTTAAAAACTTCTTTCGCTATTTTTATTGATTCTACAATAAATCTTTTTAAAATTTTACTAATTCAGAAGGTATGAAGGCACATAAATTAATCTTGCACTTGTTTTTCGAAGTAAGTACAGGTTAAAAAAAGTATATTTGCCAAATAATTTTAGATCACTTTTCAAAAGAAGGTCTCAGTTGCAAATGTAGCACGTGCACTAGCCTTTTTTAGATTTTTATTTAAAATTTAGCGTCCATTTCAGGAATGAAAACGCGGATGTAAATATTAAGAATTCATTATAATCCAGCGTTTTGTGTGTTTTATTAGTACGCACAACGTTTCAATAGAACTTTAATCGATGAGTGAAGCCCTACAAATAAACAAACCAACACCAAGTATTGCTGGTGAAAAAACAATTCGTTTTGATAGTACCTCCGACGTGCGAGAAACCATATATGCAATGAAAGCAGGGGCATCGGTTTTAATAACGGAATTTTATAGCAACGGGATGCTACTTTTAAAAGAGCTGCACAAACACTTAAGCAATCGATTGCCGAATAAGACTTTTACGGAGCAACGCGCGTATCGCGCGGAATATCATAAGTTATCCAATCAAATTTTATTAGAGATTACAGCACACCAAGTGGAAGTGCACAAAGCACCTAAGATAGGATGGATCGAAAAACTATATCCAGACACCCCAAACTTTTTATTGACTTTCCCGCAAGTTCAGGGTCTAAATAGTGCTTGGCAATGGTATAAAAATGGTGTTTCAGTTCCGGTATTAAGAAATAAAATACATCCGTATTACGGCACGTATTTTCCAACTCGTTTTGATCATTTAATATTGTTTGACAATTGGTTAAAACGCTACGAAGGTCCCAAAAAATCGGCGATAGATATCGGTATTGGAAGTGGTGTACTTTCTTTTCAGATGCTACAGCACGGTTTTCAGAAAGTATTTGGAACAGATACAAATCCGAATGCGATTGTTGGCTTAAAAGAATTTATGGGCGAGACAAAGTTGTCTCGAAAAATTGACTTACACTACGGAAATCTTTTTGCAGAGATAGAAAAGGAGACAGAATTAATTGTTTTTAATCCGCCGTGGTTGCCTGCAAATTCTGGTATTGAAAATATGGATGAGGCTATTTATTATAATAAAAACCTTTTTCCAAAGTTCTTTGCCGAGGCAAATAATAGATTAGCTACAAATGGAAAACTTGTAATCTTATTTTCTAATTTAGCACAAATAACAAAAGTTTCAAAAGAACATCCTATTGAAAAAGAAATTGCGAAAGGGGTCCGATTTGAAGTAGAGAAATGTTTAAAAAAGGCAGTGAAAGTTGCTTCTGACAAAACGAAAAGGAATCAACATTGGAGAGGCACTGAGGAAGTAGAGCTTTGGGTACTTACTAAAAAATAATTATTATAAAATCGTACAGAAAAAGTACAGCAACTATTTTTTTGTTTCTTGAAAATTCTAACTACTAAATGCCGGTTGTTTTTATACAATCGGCATTTGTTGTGTATCGGAGTATTACAGACGTTTAAAATTACTTTATTTTTT
>DPRC01000129.1:0-2870 GCA_003537695.1 Polaribacter sp. | reverse complement strand
GTAAAAACTCCATAATTAATAATGACACTTTTCTTTTCTATTTTATCTATGGTACCTATTGAATTAGAACCTTTTATGCGGACTCTATCATTTATTTCATAAACGTAAGTTGCTTTTTCTTGCGCAATTTTCACATCTGCTATTTTCTTCTCTTTGCGCACTTCGACAACTTTCTCTAAAACTTCTTTCTCCACCTTTTTAATAACTTCCTGTATTTGCTTTTCAACAACTTTCGCAATTTGTTTCTGTGACTTTGATTTTGGAGTCAAAGGATTCTTCTTCGCATATTTGACTTTTTCGTCAGTCACCCACTTGTTGAAGTTCGTGTTTAGTTCTTTCTTGTTGTTATTCTGAAAAAACTTATTTAAAAACTCATTTATTTTTCTCCCCAAAGAAAGCATCCTTTGGTTGTTGTCATATAACTCTTGAAAACCTGCTAGTTTTAATTGAATTTTATCCTCTTTTTCTTGAAGACTTTCTAAATGCTCTTGTCCTTTTAATTTCTGTTTTGCCAAATTATCAGAGTTTCGCTGTAAAACGGTTCTTTCCTTTTGTAATTTAGAAATGGTTTTATCTAAACGTACCTTTTCGGTATCTACGCGTTTTTTAGCTTTATTAATAAGACTAAACGGGATGCCATTTTTCTGAGCTACTTCAAAAGTAAAAGAACTACCTGCTTGTCCAACAAACAATTTATATAGCGGTTCTAGCGAGCGCTCATCGAATTGCATATTTGCATTGGTCACATTTTCTAATTCATTTGCCAATACTTTTAAGTTGGAGTAGTGGGTAGTAATGATTCCAAAAGCTTTTTTTTCATAAAACTCTTCTAAGAAAATTTCAGCAAGTGCACCGCCCAATTCGGGATCCGAACCAGTACCAAACTCATCAATTAAAAACAAGGTGCTATCATTGCAATTTCTTAAAAAATAACGCATATTTTTAAGACGATAGCTATAAGTACTTAATTGATTTTCAATAGATTGATTATCTCCTATGTCTGTTAATATACTGTCAAAAATATAGGTCTGACTGCGTTCCTCAACGGGTATTAAAATACCACTTTGTAACATTAATTGCAGCAAGCCTATCGTCTTTAAAGTGATGCTTTTTCCTCCTGCATTTGGTCCTGAAATAACTATAATTTGTTGTTTTTCATTCAATTCTATGGACTGAGGAATGGTTGTGATCTTTTGTTCTTTATTTTTACGCCATAAAATAGGGTGTACTGCATTTTTAAAATAAACTCTTTTTTCCTTTGTAATTAAAGGTAAAATTGCATTCATTTCTACGGCATACTTTGCTTTGGCGCTTACCACATCTGTTCGTACTAAATAGTGTACATACTCTTCCATAAGACCTGTAAATGGTCGAATTGTATCTGCCAGTGTGCGCAATATTTTTATAACTTCTTGCTTTTCTTCATATTCCAAATTCTGAAATTCGCGTGCATATGCGAGTGTTGCCTGCGGTGCGATGTATACAATATTACCAGATTTTGAAGATCCTAAGAGACTTCCAGCAATTTTACGTCTGTGCATTGCAGAGACCGCTAAAACGCGCTGATTATCTACAACAGTTTCCTTAATGTCATCTAAATATCCCGCTGCAATCGCTTTGGACAAGCTACTTGAAAAGCTAGCACCAATTTTACCGCGAATGTTATTAATATCTCTTCGAACCTGCTTTAAAACAGAGGATGCATTATTTTTAACTTCTCCAGAGAGATCGATAATCCTTTTGATTTCGTCATCTACATAGGTTGTAAATTCTATTTTTTGTGAAAGCACAAAAAATGTGGGGAATTGAAGCTGTAGCTTTTTAAAGAATTTGAGATGCTCGTTAACCGTTAAGGAGGCTGCAGCAATTTTTAAAAATTCTGACGTTTCTATAAAACTATTTTCTATTTTTAATCGTTTTACACTTTCGGTAATCGCGTCAAATCCGTGGTTTGGAACTCTGTTTTCACTCTGAAAAGAGGAGAGGTATTCATTGACTAAGTGCAGCTCTGAAAAGAGTTGCTTCCTGCCAATTATAGGCTGAATTTCGCGCACTGTCTCTTTTCCCAACCCGGAGATACAATGTTCTGAAATATGTTGTAGAACTGTTGAAAATTCTAAATCTTGTAATGTTTTTTTTGAAATATTCGTATTCAAATTTGTAAGTTTGATTTTTTACAAAAATAAGAAACAATGGAGTTAAAAATAGGAGATCCTTGGAAAATAATCTTAGAAAATGAAATTACAAAACCATATTTCAAAGATTTAACTAATTTTGTGAAAGTTGAATACAACAGCCATCACTGTTTTCCGCCAAAAGAAGCTATTTTTTCGGCTTTTGAGCGCTGCTCCTTCAACGATTTAAAAGTTGTTATCATAGGCCAAGACCCGTATCATGACGAAAATCAAGCAAATGGTCTCTGCTTTTCGGTGAAAAATGGAACGAAGCACCCCCCATCCTTAAAGAATATTTTCAAAGAGTTGGCAACAGATTTAAAGCAAGATACTCCAGAGAACGGAGATTTAGAAAAATGGGCGAGGCAAGGGGTTTTGTTATTGAATGCTACGCTCACGGTGCGAGCACATGCGCCAGGAAGTCACCAAAAGAAAGGTTGGGAAACATTTACAAATGCCGTAATAACCGAAATTTCTACCAAAAAAGAAAACATTGTTTTTTTACTGTGGGGTAAATTTGCTGAAAGTAAGAAGAGTTTTATTGATGCCAGTAAGCATACCTTGCTGTTAGCACCACATCCTTCGCCGTTAGGAGCATGGAGGGGTTGGTTTGGAAGTAAGCATTTTTCTAAAACGAATGCTTTTTTAAAATCGATAGGAGAGCAGGAAATTAATTGGTAACAAAAAGCTAAGAAA
>DPRC01000131.1:3347-5260 GCA_003537695.1 Polaribacter sp. | reverse complement strand
AAAAACAGCAAGACAAGCAGGTCTTTCTGAAAAAGAAAATTTACATAAAGTGCTGCAGATAACAGAGGAGGCTATTGCGAACGAGTATAAGTTGATTATGGTTCGTGCACGCTATATAGGAAATGTAAAAACTGCATTAGCGGTTGTAAAATCTCCAGTTCTAATTGGAACTGTTATTGATTTTCCTGAAGGGAATTCAACCACAGAGGAAAAGCTACAAGAAGCACAAAAGGCAATGTACGCAGGTGCGCACGAGTTAGACTTTGTGCTCAACTACAATGCATTCAAAGCAGGAGATATTTCCCTCTTAACAGACGAAATTACGCAGTGTACAGCGCTTTGCTTAGAGCATCACAAAGTTGTAAAATTCATTATAGAAGTTGCGGCATTATCAAATGAAGAAATAATTGTAATTTCACAACTGATAAAAAAAGTAGTCTTAGAAAATTTTGGAGAAGAAAATGCAAAAAATGTATTTGTAAAATCTTCTACAGGTTTTTTTAAAATGCACACAAGTAAGTCAAATGGCGCAACGATAGAGAGCATGAAGTTGATTTCTAAAAACGCAAAGCCATTAAAAATAAAAGCCGCTGGAGGTGTAAGAGATTATCCAATGGCGCTGAAGATGCTTGCTTTGGGAGTAGATAGAATAGGCACTTCCTCCTCAAAAGAAATAATAAACGAAGCACATAATATAAATTTAAAACATTAGTTTGAAAGATTTTTTTGCACACGAAACGGCCATTATAGATACAAATTGTACTATTGGGAAAGATACCAAAATTTGGCACTTTAGTCATATTATGTCTAACTGTCAAATTGGTGAAGGGTGTAATATTGGCCAGAATGTAGTGGTTTCACCAAAAGTTGTTTTAGGTAAAAATGTAAAAGTGCAAAATAATGTTTCTATATATTCCGGTGTTATTTGCGAAGATGACGTTTTTTTAGGGCCGTCTATGGTTTTTACAAATGTTATGAATCCGAGAAGTGCAATTAAAAGACAACACGAATACCAAAAGACGCGTGTAAAAAGAGGGGCGAGTATCGGCGCAAATGCAACTATTATTTGTGGTAATAATATTGGTGAATATGCTTTTGTTGGTGCAGGTGCAGTTGTTACAAAAGAGGTGTTGCCTTTTGCATTGGTTGTTGGAAACCCTTCAAAACAGATTGGTTGGGTGAGCGAATATGGTCATCGATTAGCGTTTAATAATCTTGGAGTTGCAACTTGTAAAGAAAGCAAACAAGAGTACCAATTAAAAAATAACACTGTCTTTAAACGCTAATTTTCGATTTGCTTTAGCAGCACTAATTTCTTATCGAGAGTGCAGAACAGTTTTCGCAAGGGCTCAGTTATTTGGGCTGTTTTTGATGTGATCCTCCAATTGATCTACTTTATGTTTTGAAATTCTAAAAGAACGACTGTTTGGAATTGAAATAAATAGCACCCTTTTCATTACTCCTTTTTTTTTTTAAAAGAATTATATTCCTATCTTTGGATTGTGGTTCTTCTTAAGAATCACACTTTTTCTTTTTCATAGCAATTTTCCCACTCAATTTATTGAGTGGGTTTTTTCATTTATTTAACATCAAAAGCTATAAAAATTGCGGTAAATTCATATTTATCAAATATCTTTGCAAGCTAATTGTGTTGATATGAATACAGCAGTTCTTTCAGAGAAGAAAACAGCGATGAAAACTATTATTTCAGACCTTAAGCAACTTACCAAAGTTGGTTTGTCTCTAAGCGTTGTGTTTTCGTCTGTTGCCGGTTACCTTTTAGCCGCAGACACGATTAATTACTTTACTCTTTTCCTTTTAGCTCTTGGTGGTTTTTTTATGGTCGCTGCTTCTAATGCATTCAACCAAATCATAGAAAAAGACACAGATGCGATCATGAAGCGCACGCAAAA
>DPRC01000131.1:0-2934 GCA_003537695.1 Polaribacter sp. | reverse complement strand
TACAGTATCAATCCTAAATCTGCGTTGTTTGGAGCAATTTCGATTTTCTTATACACCTGTGTATACACCCCTTTAAAGTCAGTAACTCCTTTAACTGTTTTTGTAGGCGCAATTCCAGGCGCAATTCCATTTATGTTGGGATGGGTAGCCGCAACAAATAATTTTGGTATTGAGGCGGGGTTCTTATTTATAATTCAATTTTTCTGGCAATTTCCTCATTTTTGGGCAATTGGCTGGTTACAGTTTGAAGAGTATAAAAAAGCAGGTTTTAATATGTTGCCGATGGGTACCAAAGATAAGGGTGCTATAAAACAGATTATTTTTTATACAGTTATTATGATTTTAGTATCCGTAGCACCCGTATTAAAGGTGTCAGGAGCTTTTTATATATACCCAATAACAGCGGTTATTGTGGCTTTGTTAGGTGTTTTGATGTTGTACTACGGCTTAAAGCTATACAAGAGTGAAGAGAACGTAGACGCAAGAAAATTAATGCTGTCTAGTGTGTTGTACATTACAGTGGTGCAGATTATATATGTTGTAGATAAATTTTTACATTAAAAAAGGAAGATGGTAGAACAAACATTACAAGAAGAATTAACAGTTGCAAGAAAGATCTCTTTAAAACCAATGTTATGGGTTTCTATGATCAGTATGGTCATGTTTTTTGCAGGTTTAACAAGTGCCTACGTAATTAGTATGAAGAGGGATGATTGGGTAACTTTTGACTTGCCTGACGCTTTTTATATAAGTACTTTTTTAATTGTAGCGAGCAGTATTACTTTAATGTTGTCTCAAAAATTAATAAAACAAGAGAAAAGAGAAATGTCGCTTTTCCTTTTGGTAGTGACCTTATTTTTAGGGATCGGTTTCATTTGGCAGCAGTACGAAGGTTTTAACGAATTAAAAGACCTTGGGTTGTATTTTACAGGCAAAGGAAGCACAGTGTCCACATCTTTCATCATAGGGATTACTTTGATGCACGTTTTGCACTTGTTGGCAGGTGTAATTGTTCTTTTTATTGTTATTTATAACCATTTTAAATATAAGTACAAACCAAATGATTTACTGGGGTTTGAACTGGGTGCAATCTTCTGGCACTTTGTAGATATACTGTGGATTTATCTATTTTTGTTTTTCTATTTTATTAGGTGATGGAAAATGATTATTTTTGCGCAACTATTTTAACATTCAATCAATAGAATACATTTATGGAAGCAAATATTGCTGTACCAACTGAAGAAAAAGGAAAGTGGGACGGAGGCGGTCCAAAACCGTTCAACGCCAGCTACGGGAAGATGATGATGTGGTTTTTCATCCTATCAGATGCATTAACTTTTTCGGGTTTTTTAGCAGCTTATGGGTTAACGCGTTTCAAATTTATCAACTCATGGCCAATAGCAGATGAGGTTTTTACGCACGTGCCTTTTGTGCACGGAGATTTTCCAATGATTTATGTTGCAATCATGACATTTATCTTAATATTTTCCTCTGTAACGATGGTTTTGGCGGTAGATGCTGGTCATCAAATGAAAAAAAGCAAGGTAACTTGGTATATGTTTGCCACCATACTTGGTGGTATTATTTTTGTTGGTTCGCAAGCTTGGGAGTGGAACACTTTTATTAACGGCACCTATGGAGCCGTAAAAACCACGGAGGGTAAAGTATTACAGTTTGTGAAGGATGGGAAACAAATTTCTTTGGCAGATTTTGTTACGGAACCAAGAACAGATGGTAGAATTCAGCATACTCGAAAAAATGGACTTTGGTTTGAAGGTGAAGGAACAGTTCAAAACTATTCGGTAGCACAAGTTTTAAAATCTTACAATGCAAACCCTGATATTCAAGTTAGAACAGAATTTATAGATTTAGATAAAAAGCAAAAAACAATTCTTTCTCGGGAAGAGGGAGCGCTGCGTTTAGCAGAGGTAAAAACAGTTATTGAAGGGGCAAACTTACAGGCAAATGAATACGGGAATACTAGTTTTTCAGACTTCTTTTTCTTTATTACTGGTTTCCACGGTTTTCACGTAGTTTCAGGAATTGTAATTAATATTATTATTTTCTTTAATGTGATTTTGGGAACTTATGAGAAAAGAGGAAATTATGAAATGGTAGAGAAGGTCGGTTTATATTGGCATTTTGTAGATTTAGTTTGGGTATTCGTATTTACCTTTTTCTACTTAGTATAATAAAAAAAATAGAGATAAGAAATGGCACAGGCACACGAATCAAACACAAAAAGAATTTGGATAGTTTTTGGGATCCTTTCTGTAATTACCTTAGTAGAGGTGTATTTAGGAATTATAAAGCCAGAAGCGCTGCACTTGAGCGGTCCAGGAACTAGCTGGTTAAATTGGATTTTTATCATTTTAACATTAGCAAAGGCATACGGAATTGCATGGGTTTTTATGCATTTAGAGGGAGAAAACAAATGGTTTAGGCGTTCGATCGTTTGGTCAGGAGTTTTTCTAGTCTCGTATCTAGTTACCCTATTATTAATTGAAGGTGGCTATATATTCGATACACTATCACCCCTTTTGAGATGGTAATATAAAATAATAAAAAGGTGGTGAAAACCACCTTTTTATTTACACTTAACTTATGAAATAACATTGTTTAAAAGAAACCTATGAAATTTTTCACTAAAAAAAGAGTAGTTTTATTTTTGTTATTTATTTTTCCTCTTATTTGTTTCTTATTACTTTCTACCGGAAAGAATAATTTTACAAAGCTATCTACCCTCACAAAAAATGTGACGGATGTGTTGGAAATTGATCCTACAAAAAGCAATACCTTATCAGGAAATGTCTCAATAATCTGTTTCTTAGGAGAAGATGTAAATAAAAACAAGGCAGGACTTTTTAATCTAAATCAAAAGATTTATAAGAAGTTTATAGACAACAAGAAATTTCAGATTATCGCGTTATTTCC
>DPRC01000071.1:5405-5582 GCA_003537695.1 Polaribacter sp. | reverse complement strand
TTTGTTTTTTCTTTTTTAGATGTTATCCAAGTGGAAAATTCAAAATCTTGCACCGTAGTTTCTCTATTTTCAGCGTCAGAAATGCTTTGGGACCCCCCTTTAGATATGCAACTCGAAAATGCCAAGAGCAATGCAAATAGTAATGTGTTTTTAGTTTTCATTTTAGTTTTTATTTTA
>DPRC01000071.1:0-4965 GCA_003537695.1 Polaribacter sp. | reverse complement strand
TTTTCCATCAATTATTAGAGCTGACAATAGAACTTGATCCATACTTGTGAGCCACTGATTGTGCGCTAAATAATATTTCTTTTGAGCGCGATACATCTTGTATAATTCTCTTTTGATTTTCTCATCTTGCGGTATGGTAAATGTTGTTTCATTTCCTACTTCGTTCGATGAAAAATAGACATAGCCCCATTTTTCAGGTTCATGCATGTTGACAACACCTTGCGGAGACCACACCCAATTGTATTCGGGCAGGTACTTTCCATTTTCATCCTTTTTCCTTGCATATTTCCCATCAATAATTTCATATTCCCAATTAACTCTTGAAAAATTAACCCTCCAAAAACGGTCAATAGGAACATTTTCATGGAAGTAAGAAGTTTTATAGGCAGCCCAGGGAATCGCAATTTCTAAGACCCAACCTGAATCCTCATCTGAAGCATTATTTAAAGTACCCTTTACAGATACCGCAGATTTTAATCCCGTAATATTCCAATCGTTTAAAACGGGTGCATTTAATTCTCGATAGGGTTTTGTTAGAAATAAATCCCATACAGTGTTCAATGCATTTATTTCTAATTCATAATAATTATGCGTATCCCCATCGGGATCTACAAATATTTCAAAATCATTATTATGAAATATTATAGCATCTCGTTCTTCTATATCCCCCCAAACGTGTGGCTCTTCGATTGCTGCCAAAATATAGAAATAAGTAGCATCCCAAAGCATTTTTATTCTTGTTTGATAGCGCGGTACTTTGCGCCCCTCAATATCAATAAAATTTGTACTCCATTGAGACTGTTTCCAGGATTCTTCGCTAGCACTACCGTCTATCACCAGAGGTTCAGATACTTTATAGGCAATGTGCTGCTGTGGCATTTCATTATTTTTTTCTTGTGAAACTCCTGTCAAACTGAAAAAAAACAACAAAATTAGTAGCGAGTATTTCTCAAAATATGTGTTCATTCTTATCCTTTTTAAAACTAATCGTACGCTCGATATCCACGCAAAAAAAACACTATAAACTGTGCTCTTTTGTAAACTGTACTACAGCACTCAATTTCCCAAAAGCAATGGCCACAGCGGTATCTGCTGCACCATAATATACCACTAATTTATCCTCTTCAACATCATGCAATGCTGCACATGGAAAGACTACATTGGGAACATCACCAACCATTTCATATTGTGCCGCCGGGCCTAACAAATAGGGCTGTGTCCTGTATTTTACTTTATCTGGTTCATTTTCATCTAACAACGCGGCTCCCATAGCATATCGAAAACCGTTACAGGTATTAATCACACCGTGATAAATCATTAACCAACCATCATCCGTTAAAATAGGAATCGGTCCCGCACCAATTTTTGTGCACTGCCAAGCACTGTCTTCAAATGCAGTCGCTTTCATTACACAACGGTGTTCTCCCCAATATTTCATATCGGGACTATAACTGATATAAATATCTCCGAAGGGTGTATGACCATTATCACTTGGACGGCTTAACATTGCATATTTTCCATTGATTTTTTTTGGAAATAAGACCCCATTCCTATTGAAAGGTAAAAAGGCATTTTCGCATTGAAAAAATTCTTTAAAATCAAACGTATACCCAATACCAATTGTTGGGCCGTGGTACCCATTACACCATGTAATCCAATAGCGATCTTCAATAAAAACAACGCGAGGATCATACTTATAGTCAGAGTCAATCATTTCTGTATTCCCTGCCATCATTTCAATAGGCGTATGATTGATATCCCAATCAACTCCATTCTTACTAAAACCTGCAAATATATTCATTTGCACCGCTTTGTTATCGCATCTAAAAACTCCGGCAAATCCATCTTTAAAAGGAACTACTGCACTGTTAAAAATACTGTTAGAAGATGGAATTGCATACCGGTCTATAATTGGATTTTCTGTGTAACGCCACATTACATCATCACTACCTACTGGTTTATCTTGCCAAGGAATATTTTTCATTTTATTTTTTTCTATTTAATATTATTTGCTAGTCAATTATTTTTTCAACGCGATCCAACCAAGTATATTTTAGCACAATGGAAGTTACTATAAATATCACTAAGGAAATAAGTGCCTTTGGATAATCTCTAATTACAAAGTAAATGGGCATAACAATCATGCTAGACTGCCAAACAATACCAATAGCACAATTCAGCATGTCTTTCCAAAAGTCTGTATTTTTTTTAATCTTACCGTCTTCTTTCAAAAGCGCTGTGTGCACAGGACCCCACCACCCCCATGGCCTTACTGATTTATAAAACGATTTTAAAGTATCCATAGGAGTCGCTGGAGTAAAATAGGTGCCTAAAAAAGAGCCCGTTAGCGACACTATAAAAATTATTGGAAACAAGTAAATTGCTTGCACGTGTGATGCATCATACAGCAAGGTTCCTTCCGTGAAGTTTCCTTTATTTTGATCGAGCACAAATTGCAAGGACGCGATGATTAAACCTGACAACATTCCCCAGAAATACCCCCAACCATTAAAGCGCCACCAAATCCATTTTAAAAAATTAGAAGCTACATAGCCTCCAAAAAGCGCAGAGGTAATCCATAATGTAAGTGAGTTAATAGAATCTGCAAAAAAGCCCATAAACACCCCCAAAGAAACCAAAGCTAAAGAAGCTAAATGACTTGCTTTTATATAGTGCTTATCGCTCGCATTGGGTTTGAAATATTTTTTATAAATATCATTTACGATGTAGGCAGGACCTGAATTTACAAATGCAGAAAACGTAGACATAAAAGCAGCCAATAAACCCGCTAGTAATAAACCTTTAATACCCACAGGAATATGGAAATTAATAACTTTTGGCAACAATACTTCCAGATCAGCTCCACTTAAATTAACATTGCCAATCATTTCAGGACTCAAAGAAACCAAAGCAATTACAACCACACCCGCTATTAAAAGATACCGTGGTATAAATAAAATAAGATTTGTAAACCCAGCCATATATGCAGCTTCTTTAACCGTTTTTGTTGATAGAATTCTTTGCATGTCAAAACTGGGTGTAGGTCCGGCGATACTTGCGAAAAAACCTTTAAATAAAGTCATAGCAATCAAGGCTCCAAACATCTTAAATCCTTCAGAATCTATTAAATCATTAAATGCTTGATACTTTGCAGTCCAATGGGTTTCCAACTCCCATCCAAAAAAAACATTTCTCCATTCTGCTGTAATCACATTGTTTATTTCAACATCACTGATGGCAAAAAAAGCATATCCAGCTACCAATAAGCCCGCCAGTACCATAATCCCATATTGCAATACTTCCGTTGCAACTACAGAGAACATTCCTCCTTTAATGGTATAAATTGTTGTCAAACCGATTATAATGAGTGCATAGGACTGCTCTGAGCTTAAAAGCATTAATTCTCCCAGTTGAAGCGTAAGATCCCATGGCAATATAATGGCCATAAATTTACCAACACCTTCAAAGAAATAGGCAATAAAACCAACCGCAGCAATGACTGCAAAAACAGCTACAATTAAATGGGAAGCCCGTCCCGCTTTCTGGTCTCCAAAACGTGTTAAAATCCATTCTGAGCCTGTCATTATATTCGATCTTCGAATCCAAACAGCTAAAAACATCATGACAAAAATCTGATTCCAAATAGGCCAGAGCCACATGAACATAAAACTTTTTACGCCGTACAAAAACAAAATACCCACCATCCAAGCCGTTCCAGAAACATCAAACATTCCAGAACCGTTGCTCAAGCCTAAAAAATACCATTTGATAGATTTCCCTCCAAGGAAATAAGAGTCAAGACCTTTTGACGCTTTTTTAGAAACCCAAATACCAACACCAACAGTTAAGATAATATACAGTGCTATTATGATTACATCTATGCTATTCATTATTCGTTTATTTTAGTATTATGAACTCCCCATTTTTTATTTGGTAAAGACCCCATGACAAAATGTAAGGTGCCTCCTGCTATAATTTGTTGATGTGAAATAGTTGTTTTATTGAAAACCGCACCATTTAACATCGCAGACTGGATGTATTTATTTTTATCTGAAACATTTGCTGCCTCAATTATAAAAGATTTATCTTCTGAGAGGGTAATCGTTGTTTTTTCAAATATGGGACTTCCAATTTCATAGTTGCCAGAGGCAGGGTTCACCGAATAAAAACCGATAGCACTTAAAATATACCAAGCAGACATCTGACCACAATCTTCGTTACCACTCAAGCCTGTAGACAATGTGCTGTATTGCGTCTTTAAAATTTCACGTACCCAATATTGTGTGCGCCAAGGTTTATTAGCATGATTAAATAAATATGCAATATGATGACTCGGCTCGTTACCATGCGCATATTGTCCAATAAGACCAGAAATATCAGGTGAAGTGTTATCTCCGTTTATTTCAGAGCTCTCGGTAAAAAGTTGTTCCAAACGCGCTGTAAATGTTTCGGTACCTCCATGCATTGCAATTAGATTTTCCACGTCATGTGGCACAAACCAACTGTGCTGCCAGGCATTTCCTTCGGTATAATTTGCACCATTTCTATGTACGGCATATTTTGGGTCAAAAGGCAGGCTCCAGGATTTTCCATCGACTGATTTCGCTCTCATAAATCCAGTATTCTTGTCAAATAAATTTCGATATGCCTGCGCACGTTTTGAAAAAAATAGATAATCTGCTTCCTTACCCAATGCCTTTGCCATTTGTGCAACACACCAATCGTCATATGCATACTCTAAAGTTATCGTAACGGATTCGTCTATTAAAGTATAAGGGATATATCCATATTTTTTATATTCCTTCAAGCCACGATCATCTTGCATCATCGTTGTTTTCATCGCTTGATATGCAGTTTCAGCATCAAAACCACGAATTCCTTTTACATAGGCTTCTGCAATAACGGGAATCGAATGATACCCAGTCATCGTGTTTGTTTCATTGCCGTATAAAGTCCAAACTGGTA
>DPRC01000060.1:17790-19543 GCA_003537695.1 Polaribacter sp. | reverse complement strand
GTATCCTCTTTCCAGTTCTTTTTTACTGCTTTTTGATCAAATTCTTTTGGTGATTCAAAGAAGAAGCTTGAGAGGCTCCAAAAATCATTCACAAAAACAGCTCTTTCTTTAATGGAGGCTACAACGCTTGAAACAAACGCAGCATCTTTAGTAATCCCTTTTTCTTTAAGAACAGTAATATATGCATCGGTTAAAACACTATTGGCTGTAGTTTGCATGTATTGCTGGTTGAACCAATGCGCTTTATCTGGACTAAATTTTGCGCCCGATTTACTAACGCGTTTCAAGTCAAATTCTTGAATGAGTTCTTCTAAAGAAAAAATTTCTTTTTCTGTTCCTGGGTTCCACCCCAAGAAGGCTAACATGTTTATAAAGCCTTCTGAAAAGTATCCATCTTCTTTGTATCCGCGAGAAATATCGCCTGAAGTCTCATTTGTATATGCTAAAGGGAATACAGGAAAGCCTAATTTATCGCCATCTCTTTTGCTTAATTTCCCTTTTCCAATAGGTTTTAAAAGTAGGGGCAAGTGTGCGAATTTTGGAGTATTCCAGCCAAAAGCTTGGTACAATAAAATGTGCAAAGGCATAGAAGGAAGCCATTCTTCTCCCCGAATAACATGGCTAATTTTCATTAGATGGTCATCAACAATATTTGCTAAATGGTAGGTGGGCATACCATCTCCTTTAAATAAAATTTTATCATCTAAAGTATTGGTGTCAATGGTAATATTTCCACGAATTTCGTCTTCCATTCGTAAGATTTCGTCTTGTGGTGTTTTAAAACGAATCACATAATTTTCGCCAGCACTTATTTTTGCTTTTACTTTACTAGCATCCATAACCAAGGAATTTACTAAACGTCCTTTTGTTCTGTTGTGCCAGTTATAAATAAAGGTTTTGCCAGACTCTTCGTGGCCTTTTCGGTGAGCATCTAGTTCTTCCGAAGTGTCAAAAGCATAATATGCCCATCCGGTTTTAATGAGAATATCTGCATAGTTTTTGTATAGTGTTTTGCGCTCGGATTGCCTATAAGGACCAAATTTCTCGTTTTTTCCTGGACCCTCGTCAAAAGGGATATTACACCATTCCAAAGCGTCTATAATATATTTTTCAGCATTTTTTATATATCGGCTTTGGTCTGTGTCCTCAATTCTTAGGACAAAGGTTCCTTTGTGTTTTTTGGCAAATAAATAATTGTACAAAGCTGTTCTTACTCCACCGATGTGTAGTGGTCCAGTAGGACTTGGGGCAAAGCGAACACGAACATTAGATTCCATTTTTTCTTTTTTGAAGTGTCAAAGATAGTTCTTCTTAAAAGAGAATAAAAAAAGAAAGGATAAAAAAAGGGTTTATTACACATTGCTTGGTGAATGTGAATTTTTGAGTTTTAATTTTTTGTACTGTATTTTCATTTTAGGAATACGCTCTCAGAAGTTATGCTAAAAGACTGCTTTTTTTAAGACTTCCTAAATTTAAACCTCTTAAAAATACGCCGTTTTTTATAGCGTTGTTTTTTCAATAGCGTGAATTTAAGACAGATTTAAATACAATTAAAAAGTTCTTTGTGTTTTCTTACAAAAGCAGTATTTTTAATCTCTTATTATGAATGGATATAAAACAATAACCGAGAACCTCCATAGATTCACAAAAAAGTATTACACAAGTGAGTTAATTAAGGGTTGTATTTTGTTTTTTTCATTGGGTTTTCTTTATTTTTTACTGACACTTTTTTTGGAGTATTTTTTATGGCTGG
>DPRC01000060.1:6774-17475 GCA_003537695.1 Polaribacter sp. | reverse complement strand
AGTATTTTTTATGGCTGGAACCAACGGCTAGAAAGCTGTTAGTATTCTTTTTTGTTCTTGTTGAAATATTTTTATTATCACGGTTTATTGCAATCCCTGTTTTTAAGTTGATAGGATTGCGGAAGGGAATTTCTATTGAAAATGCTGCAAAAATTATAGGGAGGCACTTTCCAGAGGTGAAAGACAAATTACTGAATGTAATTCAGCTAAATAGCGCTGACAATCAATCTGATCTTTTATTGGCAAGCATTCATCAAAAGTCGGAAGAATTGCGTTCCGTTCCGTTCGTTAATGCTGTTGCATTTAAAAAAAATTTAAAGTATTTAAAACTTACAACAATCCCTGTGTTAATTTGGCTCCTTGTTTTATTTTCAGGGAATAGTGAGGTCTTTACCAAGAGTTTGGATAGGGTTGTAAATTATAATTTAGCGTATAGCCCACCAGCCCCTTTTTACTTTTCTTTAGAAAACACAAAGCTCCAGGTTATTCAAGGGGGTTCATTTAACGTATTGATAAAAGCTACCGGTAAGGTATTTCCTGCCGAGGTAAAAATCATTTTTGACAATCAAAGTTATTATACACAAAACAGCGGAAAGGGGTCGTTTACATATCTTTTTACAGATATTCAAAAACCCACTAGCTTTTATTTAGAGGGCAACGGCATTAAATCTTCAGCGTATTTAATTTCAGTGGTCAATACTCCATCAATTAATAGGGTCTCTTTGGGTTTGAAATACCCTTTTTATTTGGGTAAAAAGGAGGAGTTGCTTCAAAATTCAGGAAATACGATAGTTCCAGAAGGAACAAGTATTACGTGGAGAGTTGCAACATCGCAAACAGAAGAGGTTGTTTTTATTCAAAATCAAGATAGAAGTGTTTTCAAGAAAATGACGCCCGGCAATTATGAGTTTGTAAAGGAAATGGAAAGTTCCTTAACGTACCAAATCGCTGCTTCAAACACACAAATTCAGGACTACGAGGTGTTACAGTTTTCGGTGGGTGTTACTAAGGATGAAGCGCCTAAAATTAAGATTCAAACGAATAGCAATAGTGTTCCTGCTGATATTACTGATTTTGCTATTCAAGTTTCAGACGATTATGGTTTGCAAAAACTACAGGTTGTCTATTATAGGAAAAACGATCCTCAGGTAGTAGAAACACAAATTCTTGAAATTTCGGAAGCAAATATTCAAACGCTATTTTATCAATTTCCCAATGAATTGTTGTTGGATAAGGGAGTGGAGTACGCATTGTTTTTTGAGGTGTATGATAATGATGGTGTAAATGGAAGTAAGAAAACCAAAAGCGATGTCTATAGACATCGTCAGAAGACGGAGGCAGAAATTGAAGAAGAGCGCTTGCAGGAGCAACGAAGTACAATTAACAGGTTGGAGAGTACCGTGCAAAAGCAAAAAAAACAGGAGCAAAAGCTAACAAAAATTCAACAAGATTTACAGCGGAAGAAGACTGTTAATTGGAATGATAAAAAACGAGTTGCGGATTATATAAAGCGGCAAGAACAGTTTAAAAAAACATTGCAACAAGAAGTGGAAAAGCTTCAAAATAACTTAGGAGACGTAAAGAAAGAAAGTGAGTTGCTTCAAAGCAAAAAAGAAGACTTAAAAAAAAGAATTCTGGAAATAAAGAAGACGGACAAACAAAAGAAGTTGTTAGCGGAAATCGAAAAATTGGCAAAAAAATTAAATAAGGAGGGTTTGGTTCAAAAAGCAAAGGAGCTAGCGCAACAAAATAAACAACAGGAGCGCAGTTTAGAAAGAATTCTAGAATTGGTGAAGCGTTTCTATATAGAGCAAAAGACAATGCAAATTGCTAATAAGTTAAAGTTGTTAGCGAAAGACCAAAAGCTTTTAGAGCCCAAGGATGGGGATGTTTTGGAAGCGCAAGATAAAATACAAAAAGAGTTTGAAGGGATAAAGAAGCAGCTGGGGGAGTTGGCAAAGGACAATGAAAAGTTGAAAGACCCAATGGACTTGCCGGACGTAGAAGAGGAAAAGGAATTGATTACGAATGAGCTTGACCGGGTGGAAGAAAACTTACAAAAGGACGAGAAAGCTGCTGCTAAAAAAAACCAACGAAAGAGTGCCAATAAAATGGAAGAAATGAGCGCTAAAATGCAGAAGGCAATGATGGAGATGGAGGCGGAGTCTACAGAAGAAAACATGGAGGATATCCGAAAGGTTTTAGAGAATTTAATCGTGTTTTCGTTTAAGCAAGAAAAGATAATGGAGAAGTTTAAAACAATCTCTACAGAGCATCCAGATTTTGGAAAAGACTTAAAGGACCAGAATGGGATTAGAACCTATTTCGAGCACATAGACGATAGCTTGTATGTTTTGTCTATGCGATTGCCGAAAATTTCAGTTAAAATTCAAGAGGATCTATCCACCGCGCACTATAACTTAGAGCAGTCTTTAGAAAACTTTTCACAGGATCGATTTAATAGGGGTATTTCAAATCAGCGTTATGTGATGACAGCGGCAAACAGTATGGCAGATTACCTTAGTAACTTGTTAAATAGTATGAAAAATGCCGCCATGAAAATGGGAAAAGGGGATGGGAAGGCTGGTGGATTTAGCCTGCCAGATATTATAAAGAAGCAGGGAGCGCTTTCAGACAAAATGAAAGAGGGAATGAAGAAAGGAAAAAAACCCAGTCAACAGGAAGCTGAGGGTGAAGGAGGGAAAAAATCAGGAAGTTCGGGTGCGCCAGGAGAGAAGGGTAAAAACGGGAAAAGTAAAGGCCAGGGAGAAATGAAGGGCTCTGGAAAAAAAGGTTCCGGGGATAACGAGGACCTGGACGGAGAGCTATATGGAATCTATAAGCAGCAATCTAAGTTGCGGCAGCAGCTAGAGGATGCGATAAGAGAGATGGGCACTACTGACCCGAAAGGGAGTGGGGAAGCTAAAAGAGCGCTGAAAACAATGGAGCAACTAGAAAATGACATTCTTTTGCTTGGGTTTAATAAGACTACAATTCAAAAGATGCAACAGTTAAATTATGAATTATTGAAGCTAGAGAAAGCGGCATTAGAGCAAGGAAAAGAAAATAAAAGAAAGTCGAACACAAATACGTTGGAGGGGCAAAGAAATAAAAAGCAGGCATTAGATTTTAAAACGCGGTTTTACAATCAAATTGAAATTTTAAATAGACAAACCTTACCTTTGCAACAAAATTATAAACTAAAGGTTCGCAAATATTTTTCTGAGCCCAAGAAGCGTGAATAATGATTACTTTTAATTACGAAACAGATTTTATTTTAAAAGGAGAAACAGCGACAGAAAAATGGCTACAGGCTGTTATTTTAGGCCACAATTGTGACGAAGGAGAGGTAAATATTATTTTTTGTGATGATGCCTATCTTCACAAATTGAATGTTGAGTTTCTGCAACACGATACATTAACAGATATCATTAGTTTTGACAATTCTTTGGGAAAATTAATTAATGGAGATATTTACATCTCTACAGAGCGAGTGGCGGACAACGCAAAGGACTATAAGGTTTCCTTTCTTGAAGAACTTCAACGCGTAATGGTGCATGGGGTTTTACATTATATAGGTTTTAAGGATAAGACTGCGGAGGACCAAAAAGAGATGACAAGGCAGGAAAACAAAGCCCTGCTTTTATTAAACAACTGATAATCAATTAATTAAATACGTGGTTTCACGTGGAACAAGTATATGAGTTTATTTTCAACATTATTTGATGTTATAGTAGTGGGTGGTGGTCATGCGGGTAGCGAAGCCGCTGCGGCAAGCGCAAACATGGGGGCTCACACGCTTTTAATCACAACCAACTTACAAAATATTGCACAGATGAGCTGCAACCCAGCAATGGGTGGTATTGCAAAAGGGCAAATTGTGCGAGAAATTGATGCATTGGGAGGGTATAGTGGAATCGTTACAGACAAAACAGCAATCCAGTTTAAGATGCTCAACAAGTCTAAGGGACCGGCAATGTGGAGCCCAAGGGTGCAATCTGATAGAATGCAATTTGCGGAGTGTTGGCGTACTATGTTAGAGCAAACGGAAAAGTTAGACTTTTATCAAGACTCCGTAAATGGATTGTTGTTTGATGGAAATAAAATTATAGGTGTAAAGACGGCTTTAGGTTTAGAAATAAAAGCCAAGACCGTAATCATTACCGCAGGAACCTTTCTAAATGGTTTAATTCATATTGGTGACAAAAGTTTTGGTGGAGGAAGAGCTGGTGAAGGAGCTTCAACAGGCATCACTGAGATGTTGGTCGAAAAAGGTTTTGAGTCCGGCAGAATGAAAACAGGAACGCCACCAAGAGTAGATGGCAGATCTTTAGATTATTCAAAAATGACAGAGCAGCCAGGGGACGAGATTACAGAGAAGTTTTCGTATCTGCCCACAACTAGCGCCCTTTCAAAACAGCGCTCTTGTTATTTAACATATACCAACCCTAAGGTGCACGATTTACTGCGCGAAGGGTTTGATCGCTCACCAATGTTTAACGGTAGAATACAATCTACAGGGCCACGGTATTGCCCTTCTGTGGAAGACAAGATAGATCGATTTGCAACAAAAGACAGGCATCAAATATTTGTAGAGCCGGAAGGTTGGACTACAGTGGAAATGTATGTGAATGGTTTTTCTACTTCACTCCCAGAAGATGTTCAGGATAAAGCAATACGCGCTATTGAGGGTTTTGAAAATGTAAAGTTTTTAAGATATGGCTATGCAATTGAATATGACTTTTTTCAACCGACACAACTGAAGCATTCTTTAGAGACTAAATTAATTGAAAACTTATTTTTTGCAGGTCAAATTAACGGAACTACTGGCTATGAAGAGGCGGCGGCTCAAGGTTTAATGGCGGGAGTAAACGCGGCTTTAAAAACCCAAGAGAAAGAGCCTTTTATCCTAAAAAGGAACGAAGCATATATTGGTGTTTTGATAGATGATTTAATTACAAAGGGTACAGAAGAGCCATACAGAATGTTCACTTCTCGAGCGGAATATAGAACCCTATTAAGACAGGATAATGCCGATTTAAGGTTGACTCCTTTGGGTTACAAATTAGGTTTGGCGTCTAAAGAAAGAATGGAGCGCGTGATTGAAAAGGAAGCAAAAACTGCGTTGTTAATTAAATTTCTTAATGAGACAAGTGTAAAACAAGAAGAGGTAAACCCTATTTTGGAGGCTAAAAATTTAGCGCTAGTAAATCAATCGATGAAACTTTTTAAGGTTGCAGCACGACCACAATTGTCACTCTCAGATTTTAAGAACCTTGACAAGTTAAGCGCTTTTTTGAAGGAGCACAGTATTGCGGTAGATGTTATAGAACAAGCAGAAATTCATTTAAAGTATTCCGGGTATATTGAAAAAGAAAAAAACAACGCAGACAAGTTGAATCGGCTTGAGAATGTAGTAATTCCGTCGAGTTTTAAGTATGAAAAAGTGAAGTCGCTTTCCTATGAAGCGACGGAGAAATTAAACAAAGTAAGGCCAACTTCTATTTCTCAGGCAAGCAGAATAAGCGGAGTATCTCCAAGTGATATTTCAGTACTATTGGTTTATATGGGTAGGTAAAAAAAGTATATTTTAAAAATGTTCCTCGTGGAACAATTCTAAAATTAAAAGAATATAGAGATGAGTAAAGGATGTAATAAAAATTTAATTTCGCCTTTAAGTTGTAAAGATTATACTGTTTCTGGAGACTCATTTGAGCTTGTTATAAATAAGGAATACGAAATGCTGGTAACAGCTCCAGTGCCCACAGATTTAGAGAAGTACTATAAAAGCACCGCTTATATTTCACATACAGACAGTAAGAAAACATTTTTTGATAAGGGATATCAAATAGTTAAAAATTATACATTACAGCAGAAACTTTCTTTACTAAATTCATTTAAAACAAGTGCGAAATCGGTCTTAGACGTCGGCGCTGGTACTGGAGATTTTCTAAGTGTTTGTAAAAACAATGATTGGGAAACCTTTGGGGTTGAGCCAAGTTTGGTGGCTAGAGATGTGGCTAAGAAAAAAGGAATCTTTTTAAAAGCAGGGTTGTCTGAATTTAAGAATCAAAAATTTGATGTGATTTCACTTTGGCATGTTTTAGAACATGTAGAGCATTTAAAAGATACGATAAAAACATTGCAGGGTTTATTAAAACCAGGCGGGAGAATTGTGGTCGCGGTGCCAAATTATAAAAGCTATGATGCTCAGTTTTATAATGAGTATTGGGCAGCTTATGATGTGCCAAGGCATCTCTGGCATTTTAGTCAAACAGCTATTCACAAGTTGTTCTCAGAAGTCGAAATGACCGTATCTCAAACTTTACCTATGAGGTTTGACAGTTATTACGTTTCACTGTTAAGTGAAAAATATAAAAAAGGAAAATTAAAATTTATTGCAGGATTCTACAGGGGCTTTATCTCAAATTTAAAAGCCCAAGTAACTTCAGAGTATTCTTCTTTAATTTATGTAATTAAAAACAAGTAGAAGTCTTTTTAAAGCTGTTTATTTAACGAAACTAACCGCAGTCCTAATACTTGTATTAAATAAATTCAAAAAGCGCTTAAAACATTTGTTTTAAGCGCTTTTTGAATAGTAATAATCTATTTGTTTTATTTTTATAATAGTTTTTAGCTATTTAATAGAAACGCGCCAAATACTGCAATCAGAAAATAGACAGCCAATGTCATCGCTCCTGCATAATCTTTTGCGAGACGCTGTCCAATTAGCAAGAAAATTAGAGTAACAGCAGACAGCTCTATTCCAAGCAATGCAATTTCTTTCGCTTCTGAGGTGTATAATTGAAAAGCTCCAACAATCATTAAGGCACCGGCAATAAGCTCTAGAACTAAAATAATTCCCAGCAATGCAGGAACACTATTTTTTAAGGGAGAGTTTTTAAAATGACCGGTAATAAATGAAATATTTCCTTTCCAATCGATAAGCTTGTCTGCTCCTGACTGTATAAAAGTTACAATAAGAAAAAATAGAATTAATACTTCTGCGGGATAGTTAGATAAAACATTCATAGGGTTTGTTGTATTTAGGTGCTTATTTAATGTTAGTTTAAAATGTGTTTGTAATGTTCCGGATGCAATATTAAGAGCGGTTATGGAATTTATACTATTGCGTTATTTTATTTTGAAAACAGCGCAGTAATTTTATCCGCAACAGTTTTTGCTAATTTAATATGACTTTCTGTCGTCCAACCCGCGACATGCGGAGAGAGCAACACATTGTTTGCATTGATTAAGTATTCAAAAGCTTCAGGCACATTATTCTTAGAAAAAAGATGTTCAAAAGAGGCTTTTTCGTACTCTAAAACATCTAAAGCTGCACCTAGTATTTTACCGGATTTTAAAGCAGCCACTAAATCTGTTGTAAGAACTGCAGATCCCCGAGCTGTGTTTATGAGCCAAAAGTTTTTCTTAAACCCATTTATAAAAGCGGTATTTATAAATTGAGATGTAGCTTTTGTTTGGGGAGTGTGTATGCTCAAAACATCTGCTTTTTCTTGTATGTCTTTTAGTGTTGTCTGTGAGCAATTCGCATCGGAAACTTCAGGTTTTAAGTCGTAACAAAGCACTTTTACATCAAAACCTTTTAGCTTTTTAGCAAAAGATTTTCCCATGTTTCCATAACCAATTAGGGCGACTGTTTTACCATCAAGTTCTATTCCACGGTTCTCTTCGCGTAGCCATTTTCCTTGTTTCACTTCTTGGTTGGCTTTGGTTAACTTGTTAAACAAGGACAATAGCATCCCTAAAGTATGTTCTCCAACAGCGTTCCTGTTGCCCTCCGGCGCTGCAATTAAGGTAATTCCTTGACGTTTGGCATACTCACAATCTATATTTTCTAGTCCGGCGCCAACCCTACCAATAAATTTAAGGGATGTTGCTTTGCTTAAAAAGTTTTCATCAATAGAAAAGCGGCTGCGAATAATGAATCCGTCATACTCGTGAATCTTTGCTTCAATGGCTGCTTTTGAAGAAGTGTAGTCTTCGTCATTTGTAAAACCAGCTGCAGTGAGCGCTTCTATTAATAAAGGATGATTTGAATCAAGATGTAGAATTTTCATAACACCCCTTTAATATTGCTCTTTGTCACTCGGGAAGTCACCACTTTTCACATCAGAAATATAGTTTTCGAAGGCACCTGTCATCTCTTTATACAAATCTAAATAACGTCTTAAAAAACGAGGGTTAAATTCGTGTGTCATTCCAATCATATCGTGAGTAACTAAAACTTGACCATCTACACCGTTTCCAGCACCAATACCAATGACCGGAATTGTAAGTGCTGCTGACACTTTTTTTGCTAAGTTTGCCGGGACTTTTTCTAAAACCAAGGCAAAACAACCAATTCTTTCTAGCATAAGCGCATCTTCCATAAGTTGTTCTGCTTCTTCTTCTTCTTTTGCGCGAACAGTGTAGGTTCCAAATTTATAAATGGACTGTGGTGTTAAACCCAAATGACCCATTACTGGAATTCCTGCGTTCAAAATACGTTTAATGGATTCTTTTATTTCTTTTCCCCCCTCTAGCTTTATAGAGTGTCCGCCAGATTCTTTCATAATCCTAATTGCAGAACGCAAGGCTTCTTTTGGGTCAGATTGGTAGCTTCCGAAAGGTAAATCAACCACAACCAGACAGCGTTCAACCGCTCTAACCACAGAGCTTGCATGATAAATCATTTGATCTAAAGTAATAGGTAAAGTGGTTTCATGACCCGCCATTACATTGGATGCAGAGTCACCTACAAGCAAAACATCAATTCCAGAACTGTCTAAAATTTTTGCCATTGTAAAGTCATAGGCAGTTAGCATTGAGATTTTCTCTTTGTTTGCTTTCATTTCCACCAAAGACTTCACGGTAACACGTTTATACTGTTTCTTAGCTACAGACATATTTTCATAATTAGTTAGATGGTAAAAGTAAGAAATATCAATAGATATTAAACAACTTATGCTGCTTAACAGCTTTTTTCACATGTAGAGTTTGTGATTTTTATCAATTCTTCCAGAGATAAATGTTTTGGGCGCTAGTCCTGAAAGGCCGGCACGGTTTCAGTGCTAAAAGTGACAGAAATTAGCGGTACCTTTGGTCTCAATTTAATGAATGTCAATACAGAAACACACCTTAAATACTAATAAATGGATTGATAATTATGCAGATTACTTGTATAACTATTCCATTTCCCGAATAAACAATAGTGATTTAGCGAAAGACCTTGTACAAGAAACTTTTTTTGCAGGATTAAAATCTGCTAATAATTTTCAAGGGAAAGCAACGGAGAGAACCTGGTTGGTCTCTATTTTAAAAAGAAAAATTATTGATCATTATCGAAAAATAAACTCTACAAAAGGTCAAGCGGAAGTGCGTATGAACTTTTATGAAGCAGGAGAAAGTGAGGGGAGTTGGTTAGAGGAGCGTGTGCCACAAAGTTGGGATAATGCTTCTGAAAAGAAGATAGAAAATGCTGAACTGAAAAGCCAGCTAGAGGTTTGTATGGATCGGTTGCCTGAAAAATATGCGATGGTTTTTAAAATGAAAACAATACAGGAGTTTGAGACAGCAGAAATTTGTAAGGAATTAGACATTACTTCGTCAAACTTATGGGTAATGATCCATAGAGCGAGGGTTCAGTTAAGAAAGTGTATGGAAGATAATTGGTTTAATAATTAAGAGATGTTAAAAAGATTTAAATTATCCTGTGATCAAGCGACCACCATTTGCGATAAAAATCAATACGGAGAGGCATCTATAAAGGAGTTGATAACACTAAAAATCCACTTCATAAGATGTAAAATATGTGCTATTTACACAAAACAAAACACACTCTTAAGTGTTTTTTATAAAGGGTGTTCTAAAGATTGTAAAGAGGTGCAGCATCGGCTATCGTTAAAGGAAAAAGAGGCTTTAAAAACGATGCTAACTCAGCACGAAAAACAAGGATAGTTTGTGTACTTGCAAAAACAAAAGGGGAATTTTATTTTCGTACTTTTCACATTCTTTAATAAACAACAGCTCTAACTTTTAAACGGTTATAACAATGCACTTTTTACCAGAAAAAATAGATGATTATGCAGTAGCTCACTCCCAAGAAGAGCCTATAATTTTGCAAGAGCTTTCTAAAGAAACGTGGCAAAAAGTATTAAATCCCCGAATGTTAAGTGGAGCATTTCAAGGTCGGATTTTAGCGGTTCTTTCTAAGTTAATAAAACCTAAAAACATTTTAGAGATCGGAACATATACGGGATATGCTACCCTATGTTTTGCGGAAGGATTGACGTCTGGTGGTAAAATAACAACAATAGATAAAAACGAAGAATTAGAAACACTTCAAAACAAGTACTTTGAAAAGTCGGGATTTAGAAAACAAATAACTCAGCTTGTTGGAAACGCCATTGAAATTATACCTACAATTAATGAAAAATTTGACTTGGTTTTTATTGATGCAGACAAGTCGAATTACATTAATTATTTTCATTTGATTATAGATAAAATGAATTCGGGGGGAATTATTTTATCTGACAATGTTTTGTGGAGTGGTAAAGTAGTGGAAGCATTAGACCCAAAAGATGTAGATACGAAGGTGTTGTTAGCTTACAATAAGTTGATGAATGAAGACCCGAGAATAGAAACCGTATTGCTGCCAATTAGAGATGGCTTGACCCTGAGTAGGGTTCTTTAAAAAAA